>JAOAPQ010000417.1 GCA_025462965.1 Bryobacterales bacterium | reverse complement strand
CAACCGTGGACTCCATCGTAGCCAAACTGGCGCGGTGCCGTCAGACTCTTGAGCAGATTCAGCCCGGCTGCAGCTCGCCAAAGAGCCGAAAACGTTTGTCCAGCTAATTCGTGGACACTACACTAGCACGCAGCCATGCAGCGTTCGGTCTCTAGCCACGCTTCCGCCATGCGCTTGCATGTAGCGCCGACTAAGCTTTCACCTCGCCCGGCTTGGCAGGCGGTTCGTTCGGATCGACCATCACCTCAAGTAGCGCGGCGCGTGGGGACCGAAAGGTAGCCTCGATCGAGGACCGTAACTCGTCGGGCGTGGAACAATGAAATCCGTCCGCGCCGCAGGCTTGTGCGAACGCGGCGAAATCAATCGGCGCCAGATCGCAGCCGAATGCCGGATTCCCCAATTCCTGCTGTTCGAACTGAACTTCGGACAGGGTGTTGTTCTTCAGGAGAATGACCTTAACCGGCAGTTTGTGCTGAACAGCCGTGCTGAGTTCCGCCATCAGCATGGCAAATCCACCATCTCCCACGATGGCGACACTCTGTCTGGATGGGTAGGCGAATTGAGCGGCAATTGCATAGGGCAGGCCGGGTGCCATGGTCGCCAGCATCCCGGGGCTTGTGAGCCGCTGGTTGGCGCGCAGACGAAGATGCCGGGCGGAAAAGTGAGTGTTCGCTCCGCAATCGAGTGAGATTACCGCGTCATCAGCCAGCATGTCGCTGACTGCGCGGATCAACATTTGTGGGCGGACGGGCGAGCGTTTGGTACTCTCCATACGGTCCATGAGGTCATTCCATTCACGCATGTGCTGCTGTGCTTCCCCGAGAAACGCGTGTTCAGAGCGAGGCTGTAAAAGCGGAAGCAGCGCCTGTACGGTAGCTTTCACGTCGCCGGTCAGCCCCACTTCGACGGGGTAACGCAAGCCCAGGCGATCCGGGTTCAAATCGATCTGCACTGCGCGAGCCTGGCCGGGCTTCGGATATGAATCAAGCCACGGCATGGTGGAACCAAGGATAAGCAGCGTGTCACAGTTATGCATCGCCCATTCGGAAGGCGCAGTGCCCAAGTGCCCGATACCGCCGGTTGTCAGGGGCGAATCGTCCGGCAGAACGGCCTTTCCCAGGAGAGCCTTCGCGACGGGGGCGCCGAGTTTATCCGCAATTTGCTCAACCTCCGCACGTGCGGCCAGTGCACCCTGTCCCGCCAAAATAGCGACTCTCGTGCCCTGGTTGAGGAGCGCGGCCGCGGCGCGCAGTTGCTCCATGGCCGGCGCTTCGAAGGTTGGAGTCCAGGAGCTGGAGGTTCTTGCGCCATGCACTTCCTTGGACGGTTTATCTTCTGAGAGCCGCATATTCTGGATGTCCTTGGCGATCGTCAAATGCGCCACTCCGCGGCCGGCGAGGGCGGCACGGCACGCCAGATTGGCCACCAGCAAACTATGACCTGGGCTTGTAATCCGAACATTGTAGAGCGCCACATCCCTCATGAGAGCGGTGGTGTCTACGTCTTGCATGAATCGAGTTCCGATCAGATCGTGAAAAGTAGTGCCGGTAATTGCCAGCACGGGCGCTCCATCGAAATGGGCGTCGTAGAGTCCGTTCATCAGGTGTACGGCCCCGGGGCCGGTCGTCGCCAGGCAGACCCCGAGCTTGCCAGTATGCTTCGCGTATCCGCAGGCCATGAACGCGGCTGATTCTTCATGCCGAACCCCGACAAATCGGATTTGGCTCTGCCGTCTCCGCAAAGCCTCGGTAAGCGGGTTGATGCCGTCACCCACCAGGCCGAAGACATGCGTAACACCCCACTCAATCAGGGTATCGATCAGAATGTCGGAGGTATTCTGGTCGGCCTTTGGATTGGGGGATGGCTGCGGCGTCACGTGAGCGCTCGTCTCACTCGCAGGCGTTGCTACTGAGCCGCTCTGTGGCTCCGCCTGGGCAGGCGCATCGCTCACGATGGCAGAGAGAGCGACACTCGCTATCCCTGCCGCCTGGAAGAATTCGCGGCGAGGTAGACTGGCATTCATCTCGTTGTTTTCCTGGTGCTGTTCCGGCTGAGCGGGCATAATGAATACCTCTTGCTCCTCGCCGAAGCACTATGCATGCCAGTTCAGCCCACCAGGGCAATTTCGTCGTGAGATTTAGATCATGTCATTGGATCGACTTTTCAGAGCCGTTAAATCGATCTCGAGCGAGTCGAAAACGCAGGCTTTCATAACTGTTTTCATCTGCTGTAACGCAAACTGCTGATCACCCGGCGTGAGAGCGGCAACGCAGTCGGAAGGGACATAGAGTTCGAGATCGCGCATGTACGCGTCCTGGCCGGTGAAGAGAACGCAGCTATTTGTACAGAGGCCGGTGAGAATCAGGCGTTTCGTGCCGAGATGCTTCAGTAGAATGTCCAGCGGTGTCTGGTAAAAGGCTGAGTGTTTCGGCTTCAGCACGAAATAATCCTTAGGGTCGGGAGCAAGCTGCTGAGCGAAGGACCGGCCCCGAATTTCGGGTTCCAGACAGTGCTGGAAGAGCTGGTCAAAACTCGATTGCCAGCGGCCGAAGTTGTCGTTAGCGTAGATCACTGGAATGCCGGCTTCACGCGCCCGAGCTTTGAGCTTTCGAATGCAGGGCGCAATCGGCAAGGCGCTGGCGAGCAATTCCTGGCCGTCCGGAAACTCGAAATCATTGATCACGTCGATTAAAAGGAGCGCGACGGGATTGTAGTCGGGGGCGCTCCCGTCAAGATTGTTTTGTTTACCCGGCTGTGAGCTCACGCTGAGACCTGATCCCGTCCATGCAATTGATTTTCCGCAACGGGGCCAAGCAATGCGTAATTCGCTGCCAGATTGACGTGGCGGTGCCGACGTCACTGTGGGGAATGCTGTGGTGACCATGGGAAATCGCCTGGCCAGTTGCGGTAAACTCAACCAAACACTGCAAAAACCATGCGCGCTTACATTTGGATTTCGCTCGCCCTTGTCCCGCTTTGTTTCAGCGCCACCGGTTGGAAGGCCGCATCCGGTATAGCTGTCACCGATCCGGCCGTCACGCACGATCGCAACAAGTCCGTGCGTCTGGAGCCTGCGCCGGATGGCGGCGCCGGGCGCGTCGAAATGCCTGCCATCCCCCTCATTCCGGGTCGCCGGTACGAAATCAAGGCCTGGGTGCGCACGAACAACGTCGAGGTGCGCGATTCCGGGCGCTCGCCGATCGCAATTGGGGCGGCACTTTCGATGGCCTCCATGCCCTTCGACATGCATTCTGTTTCGATCGCCGGCACGCGCGATTGGACCCCGCTGAGCTTTGCTTTCACTGCAACCGCGTCCAAGGACAACATCGTGCTGAGCGTCGGCGCCGGCGGTTCCTTCCGCGGGCAGGCTTGGTTTTCGGATGTTCACCTCGAAGAATCCAAGAGCGCCCCGGCATGGCCTTCGAAGGCCGGCCTGCAAAGTTACGGACCCGCGTATCGTTATCCCGAAGGCGGCTGGATCTACGTCCATATTGAAGGTGAACCGTACCCGCGCGGCTATCAGCACGGCCACCTGCTCGCGCATGAGATCGAAACATACCTGGATCGCTGCGCCGCCAATCTGGGATCCAAAGACCGCAAGACCACCTGGGATTGGGCTCGCACCCAGGCCAACGCGCTTTTTCTGCGCGGCTTCGATCGGGAAATCTTAGAAGAGATGAAGGGGATCGCGGATGGCGCCGCCGCTGCCGGAGCGAAGTACGACGGGCGTACGATCGACCTTTACGATATCGTCGCGGCCAACACAACGACGGAGCTCGGCCTGTTGCGCGCGGCCATGCCGATGACGCCTACCGGTTTGGAAACGCTGCATTTGGAACCGCCTTCATACGGCGCGAATAAGCCGGATGTTCCCGTTACCTCGCGCTGCAGCGCCTTTTGCGCTACGGGCAAAGCCACTCGCGATGGAAAAATGGTGATCGGTCATATCACGATGTGGCCGCTTACACTTGCCGAGCAGACCAATATTATGCTGGATGTACAGCCCTCGACCGGCCATCGCGTGCTGATGCAGAGCTATCCGGGCGGCATCCAGAGCGGCACGGACTGGTATCAGAACGATCTGGGCGTGGTGCTGACGGAAACCACCATTCGCCAGAGTCCGTTCAATATCGAAGGGACGCCTGTTGCCTATCGCGCCCGGAAGTCGATTCAGTATGGCGACAGCATCGACAAGGTCGTGGAATACCT
>JAOAPQ010000354.1 GCA_025462965.1 Bryobacterales bacterium | reverse complement strand
GTCCGCGCTGAGGAGCGCCGGTAACAGTCCGGCGCCCACAGTGCTCATCAGCGCCAGCGCAAATCCAAAAAGAAGGGTCCATCCCTGAACAGGCGTGGGCCTGGGAAGCGGTCCATAGAGATTGATCAGGTGAACCCCCCAAACCGCGCAGAAAAGGCCCAGAACGCACGCCAGAGAAACCAGCACTGCTGTCTCCGTTAAGATCTGGCGTACGATGCGGAACCTTGTGGCGCCCAGCGCCATCCTCACCGCGACTTCCCGGTTCCGCGCCACCGCCCGGATCAACAGCAAACCGCTTACATTGACACACGCGATCAGCAAAACTGAAAACACCGCTCCAAACGCAAGGTACAACCAGCGCCGGATGGATTCGGTGTTCTCCTCAGCCAGCCGCTTCGCCACGAAATGCCAGCCTTCGTTCTTCGGGTACAGCCGGGGAAAGCTGGCGGCCAACCCATCGCCAATCGTCCCAAGGGCCGCTTCCGCTCTCTGCTCGCTGACTCGGGGAGCCAGCCGCGCCAGCATGTGGAGCCACTTCTCCGTCCGCCCTCCCTGAACCGTGAACGCGCCTGGCCGAAACGCAACGGGAATCCACAGTTGCGTCGCGTGCGAGGGAAAGTCAAAACCGCGCGGCATCACGCCGGTAACGGTATAGAGCATCCCACTCAGATGAATACTTCGCCCCGCAATCTGCGGATCCGCTCCAAAAGCGTCGCGCCACAACTGTTCACTCAGCACCACCGTCCGGGGAGCGCCATAGCGGTCCTCTTCCGCGGAATAAGTGCGCCCTAAAAGCGGTTTCACTCCCAGAACGGAGAACAGAGTCGCGGACGCATTCACTGCATCGATGTGCCGCGCCAGGCCTTCGCCCGTCAATGTCAGATCGTTCCAGTAAAAAATCCCCGCGCTCTCGAATACATCCCTGCGCTCCCTGATCTCCGCGTAATCGAACGCCGATACGCCCGCGACCGCAACTTGATTCTTCGGCAGCGCATTGTGGATTCGGAACAGCCTCTGCGCGTCAGGATAGGGCAGCGGCCGAAGCAGAGCCTCGTACAACACACTAAACGCCGCCGTCGAACTGCCGATCCCGAGCGCCAGAACCAACACCGCGGTGAATGCGGAACCCGGCTGCCGACGCAATTGCCGCCGGGCATATTTCAGGTCCCCGGCGAGATTTGTGAAAAGGCGAGTCACGCTTGTCCGCTGAACATCATACTCTGTTCCCGCGAACTTGGATTTCCCAGGGCGATCGTCCCGGGAGCTTTACGCACCTTATTTGCGCTCCACAAAAGATAAAAACTCAACACAGAGCTGCCGGACAAAAAGGCCGCCGAGGCCGCCGGTGTGGGCAACGTGCCGAAATAGTGAGCCACGGTGAAAGTGCCCGCGAAAGTGACCACGCCGAGAAGCAGGCTTGAGACGAAGCAGTGCCGTATCTTCCCGGTCGCCATCAGCAGGTGATAGGCCGGGATGGCCTGGAGATTGACATAAGACGCAGCCAGCAGGATGCGAAGGGTAGCCACGCTCGAATCGCTCGGGCCGAGGCCCAGCCATACTTTAAGAATCAGCGGCGTAAGCACAAAAGCCGCCGCATACATCGGCGTGGCTCCGATCAGCAGGATCCGGTAAGCGTTCGAATAGATTCTGGATATCTCTTCCAAATCGTGTGTTCCGCTCATCGTTGAGTGACGGCTCATCTCCGGAAGGAGTGCGCGCATGGGAGCATCCCAGACACTCCGAAGCTTCCAGGAGGCGGTGAGAGCCGCGTCGTACAGAGGGACCGACCCTACCCCGGAATACCGCGCCAGAAAGACGCGCATCAGCGGTCCGATCAGGGAACTGATCATCGTAGTGGCGGCAGCCCACCCGCCGAAGCTCAGCAGACCGCGGAGTTCGCTCCGGTTCCATCCGAGCGCTCCGGAAAACCGCAATGGCGTCAACTGCGCAATGTGAAACAGGTAAAGACCGTGCAGAAGAACGTAATAAAAAGCCGAACCGCCGAGCAGACTGTAAATGCCAAAGCCGGATCGCAGAAGCACTACCGTCAGCAGGACCGCCGCGCACTGGCTGATGAGTTGGGCATAGTTCGCGAGGTCGATTCGGCCAAGTCCCGCGAGAGTCGCCAGGAACAGGTCTACGACCATTGCGTATACAGACAGGAGCGTTACGTAAGGGAGCAGAGCAAGGAACAAAGTCGATGAATGAGGGCTGAATTTGAAAATTGATTCGGATGAGCCGCCGTATCGGATTACCAATAATGTAAGAGCCAGTCCTGCGCTGGTGACCAGCGACACGCTCATCGACAAATATCTTTGAACGGCCTCATTTCCGCCCATCCGATGATTCTGGGCGACTAATCTGGTGAGAGCTGGCGAAAGTCCTATGCTGCCAAGCTGAACAACGTTAATAACAGTTGAGAGGATGAGCCATACTCCATACCGCTCGTACCCCAGATAGCGGAGATACAACTTGTAAGACACAAACATCACACCGCCGGTGATCAATGTGCTGACTAGACCGGAAAGAAAATTGGCGTTTAACCTGCATGCAAAGAGCGCCCGTGTCCAATTCCTAGCGCCTGATGCCGCGCGGCCGGCAGCGGCCTCGGATACAGCGCTCAGGGCAGATCCTCCATTCTTTCGAATAGGTGTAGTGCGTTAGACGAATCAAAGTTCTCGGATGTTAAGCGTTTTCGCCCCGTCCCGACAGAATGTGCTAACTTGGTTTTTCTGGTAGAGGTGCGGTCGCCAAGAGTAGCTGGGCAGTTTTTCCGATGAGCTTCGGAGTCCTAGCGAAAGGAGCGATTCGCCGAAACGGTTCCGCAAGCTAAACGGGCGGAACAGTTGGGGGGCAGGCTAAATCCTGTCCACTGTCATCCGGCTCCCCGAGCCGGGTGGTGCGCTACGAGGAAGTGAACGCCTGCCTTTGTTTCTCTTCTCGCGCAAACCTGCCACTCTGAATCTATGAACGTTTTCGAGCTCACGCGAGCTCTCGTCGATATCGAGTCCATCACGGGCAATGAGGAAAAGGTCGGCCTCTACCTCTTCGATCGCCTGTCCCAACTCGCCCGCGATCACAGGGGCAAGGTCGAGCGAATGGACGTCGAGCCCGGGCGCTTCAACGTCTTCGCGAGTTTCGGCGAACCCACGGTGACGCTCTCGACGCACATGGATACCGTCCCGCCGTTCATCCAGTCGCGCGAAGACGAGCAATTCATCTGGGGGCGCGCCGCTTGCGACACCAAGGGCATCATCGCGTCCATGATCCTCGCCGCCGAAGCCCTGCTAAAAAGCGGCACACGCAACATCGGGCTGCTCTTCGTGGTCGGCGAAGAGCGCAACAGCGCGGGCGCATATCACGCGGCAACCACCCCGCGCGGCTCGCGATTCATCATCAACGGTGAACCCACCGAAAACCGGCTGGCCCTCGGTTCCAAAGGCTGTCTCCGCTACGAAATCATCGCTACCGGAAAGATGGCGCACTCCGCCTATCCCGAGCTCGGCGATCCCGCCATCGATAAACTGCTCGACGCGCTCGCCAAAGTCCGCCAGGTCGAAATGCCCGTCGATGACCTGCTGGGGCAATCGACCCTGAACATCGGCGTCATCTCCGGCGGCCGCGCCCCCAACGTGATCGCGGACCATGCGCAGGCCGAGATCCTGATCCGCCTGGTCGGCGATCCTTCCGCGCTGCAAGCCGCAATGCAAGAGTGCGCAGTGCCGGGTGTCGCCGTCAATCAGGTTCTCGAGATCCCCGCCGTCCGCCTCGGCAGCGTTCCCGGCTTCGATACAACGGTCGTCGCCTACACCACAGATATACCGGCCTTTGGCGGCGCATGGGGCCAGCCCTTCCTGCTCGGTCCCGGAACCATCCACGTCGCGCATACGCTCGACGAGCGCGTCCCCAAAGCGCAGCTCCTCGAAGCCGTGGAACTGTATCAACGCATCGTCAAACAGCTACAAAACTCATGAGTGAAAAAATCGAAGTCGGCATTCTCGGTGCTACCGGCATGGTAGGCCAGCATTTCATCAGGTTTCTTCAGGACCACCCGTGGTTCGATCTCACGTGGCTTGGCGCGAGCGACCGGTCGGCGGGCAAGCAGTACCGCGAGGCCGCCACGTGGCACCTCGGCGGCGAAGCGCCTGCCGCCGTCGCGAGCCAATCCGTGCAGGAATCGAAACCGGGCAGCGCGCCTAAGCTTCTCTTTTCCGCGATGGATGCCTCCGTCGCCACCGAAATTGAGCGCGCGTTCGCCGAGGCGGGCCACATCGTGGTCTCCAACTCGCGCAACCACCGCATGGAGACGGATGTCCCGCTGCTCGTCCCCGAAGTGA
>JAOAPQ010000335.1 GCA_025462965.1 Bryobacterales bacterium | reverse complement strand
TCCGGCGCAAGGCGCGGGGCCGCGCAAATTGATCGTCATCTGCATTGACGGGTTGGATGCGCGCTTCCTAAAAGATACGGACAAAGTACATATAAAGATACCGGTCATTCGAAAGCTCATGAGGCAGGGCGTGGTGTCGGATGGGGTGATCGGCGTTCTCCCGGGTGGCTCATGGGCCGCGGACACTACAATCGTGACAGGGCTGACGCCCGCGCAACATCTGGTCTCCGCTGACGAGCCAGCGACACAGAAGTCGAAGGGCCAAACACTCTGGCAGGCGGCGACGGCTGCCCATCGGAAAACCGCGCTGCTCGATTGGCCGGCCACCGTGGGGGCCGAGGGGGACTATGTTTGCCCGCAGTTCTGGGAGGGAAGCCGTGCGGTGGACCCTGAATTGGATCCGATTGCGCGGCGGTGTACGCCCGGGTTGACGGAGCGAATTGCGAGCGTCTACCCCGCGTTCACGAAAGCGCAATGGAACGATGCGAGCGCGCTGGAGGCGCTGCGGTACCTGCTGCGGTTTGACCCACCCGATCTCACCCTGGTGCATCTTTCCGATCTGGAAGGCGAGGAGCGCGAAACAGGAGCCTTGAGCATTTATTCGCAGGACGTCCTGGAGAATGACGACGATCTGATCGGCCAGGCACTGGAGAAGCGATCGCCGCGGACCCTGGTTGCGATTGTGTCCGATCACGGTTTCGAAACAGAAAACTACATCGTGCGGCCTAAGGTGTTGGCAGACACAAACGCTGTGGAGGTGAAGTATGGTCTGATCGGCGCCAAGGATACGAAGTCGGCGGCGGTCCTGCGGAAGGCGATCGGGAGCAAGAAGACGGGCATCGCGCGCGAGGTTCCGCTGGCGGAAGTTCGACGGGTGGCGCCTGACGTCAAGGGATGGGTGGCGGCGTTTCTTACGATGCCGGGGTACGTGGCGTCGGACAGCACACGAGGCAGGGCCGTAGGCCCGGGTAGCCACAAGGGAGTTTACGCCGTGTGGCCGCTACGGCCTAATTTCCGGTCGGCGTTCGTGCTCAGCGGCGAAGGAGTGAAGCCGGGGAGGATCGGCGAGATTTCGATGCTGGATATCGCTCCGACTCTGGCGGAGGTCATCGGCGTGCGGCTGCCGGCCGCGCGCGGAACCTCTCTCTGGCGCCAGGTAAGCACGCCGGTGACGCCGTGACTTCGAATTTCAGGCTTGCCAATTTATTCATTCTCTCCTTGACGCTCTAGGAGAACTCGGCTACTCTTCTCCTAGAGGTTCTAGGAATGGAAAACCCGGTCGAACTGCTACAGGGCACGCTGGACATGTTGATCCTGAAGGCAGTTTCACTCGGGGGCCTCCACGGTTATGGGGTCCTGCTCCGACTTCAACAACTCACGGGCGGACAGCTCCAAATTCAACAGGGATCGCTCTACCCTGCGCTATACCGCCTGGAGAATAAGAGGTTGATCACTTCCGAATGGGGCGAGAGCGAGAACAAGCGGAAGGCGAAATTTTACACACTTACCGCAGCCGGCCGCAAGCAGCTCAGAGCTGAAACCGATCTATGGAATCGTTTCTCAGACCTGGTTGCAGGCGTCCTCGGCGCGATTCCGGAGGAGTCGTGAAGCTCTTCCGCCGGAAGCAGTTCGAGAGCGATATGGATGCGGAACTGCGCTTCCACATTGATATCTATATTGAGGACCTGGTCCGCCTCGGCATCGACCGCGGTGAAGCCGAACGCCGCGCTGGTATCGAGTTCGGCGCCTTGGAAGCGACCAAAGACGAATGCCGCCAGGCTTGGGGACTGCGGAGGATAGACGAGCTTCGCGCAGACCTCCGCCTCACGCTCCGCACGCTCGGCAAGAATCCCGGCTTTGCGGCGGTCGCTATTCTTTCGCTCGCCCTCGGCATAGGCGCGAACACGGCAATCTTCGGACTTGTCGATGCTGCCATGCTCCGGATCCTGCCCGTTAGCGATCCTGGCGGGCTTGTATTCGTGCAAAACGCCGGCGCCCAGGGAGTCAACGGCGGTCCGCCATACCCCTGCTTCGAACTTCTTCGGGACAAGGCAAAGAGCTTCGAGGGGGTGGCGGCGTTTAGTGCGTCGAATATGGAACTCGTGATCGATCGCGGCCGCGAATTGGCCCAGGGCGTCTGGGTATCCGGCAATTTCTATCAACTGCTTGGCGTCAAACCGCTGATTGGCCGGACCCTTTCGGGCTCGGACGACCAGACGCCCGGCAAAGGGGGACCGGACGGGGCGGTCGCAGTGATCAGCCACGCATACTGGCAGCGGCGATTCGGCGGCGATACGGCTGTGGTGGGGCGCACGATTCGAATGTTCGAGCACACTGTGACCATCGTCGGCGTCATGCCGCCGGAGTTCATGTCGCTAGAACCGGGTCGCCCGATCGACATCGCAGCTCCGATGATGCTTTCCAATCCGGTGATGCTGCGGGAGCGGGGATCGTGGTGGCTGGAAGTGGTTGCGCGTCTCAAGCCGGGGGTTCGGGCGGAACAGGCCCGTGCCGAATCGGACGCCATGTTCCAAGCTTACATGATGGATGTGACGATCTCGCCGGCGATCCGAAAGCTCGCGTTCGACCGCATAGAGCTCGCGCCGGCAGCGCGGGGCATGGATCGCCTTCGGCGGCAATTCTCAAAGCCGCTTACTGCATTGATGATTCTGGTGTGTCTGGTCCTCCTCGCGGCGTCCGCGAACGTCGCTAACCTGATGCTCGCCCGAGCCGCCGCCCGTCAAAGGGAATTCGCGGTCAGGCTCGCGATCGGCGCGGGACGCGGCCGGCTCATACGGCAGACTCTAACTGAAGCCCTGGTTCTGGTAGGAGCAGGCTCCGCGCTTGGGATCGCACTCGCGCATGAAGGCGAAACGGCGCTCGCGGCCTTCTTCGCCGAGGGCGGTAACAAAATCATTCTTGACCTTTCGCTGAACGGACGCATGCTGCTGTTCACGCTCAGCGTCTCCGTAGCAACGGGTCTCGCGTTCGGGCTATTGCCGGCCTTGCGAGCCGCGCGCGTCGATCCGGCCGCGGGACTCCAGCTCGGTTCACGAAGCGTGGCCGGAAGCCGCCCGACACTGCGACTCGGCCGCGCGCTGGTGATCATGCAGGTCGCTCTTTCCACGGTGTTGCTGGCCGGTGCGGGGCTCTTCATTCGAAGTCTGCGCCAACTCGAGTCGGTCGACCTCGGGTTCACCCGCCAAGGGATTCTTACGATGGAAGTCACTCCGGAACGGGAATTGTACGGCAAGCCCGAATGGTTGAGATTGCAGAGGGAAATTCTCGATCGGGTCGGCAGGATGCCCGGGGTACGTTCCGCCAGTTGGTCGACCATGAGCCCGCTGGGCGGTCGCGATCGCGGCGTGATCGTTGATGTTGCCACATTCGTGCCCCGCACGGAGACGGACAAGGACATACACCTCGTCTCGGTTTCGCCGGAGTACTTCGAGACGTTCGGTGTGCCTCTCCTGGCGGGACGGGCATTTACTGCGCGCGACGACAGAACCGCACCAAAGGCAGCGATCCTCAACGGGACTGCCGCGCACTTCTATTTCGGCGACGCAAATCCCGTCGGCAAGAAGGTGAGGTTCGCACGCGTCCCCGGCGATCCGGTGTATGAGGTTGTCGGAGTAATCAAGGACGTGAAGCACGAAAGCCTGCGCGAGCCGCCGCCGCGCTTCATTTACCTCCCAATCCCTCAGTCCATTGACCGCATCAACCGGCTCGCACTCGCCGTTCGCAGCTCAGGAGACGGAATGGAACTGGCAGCACCGGTGCGGAAGGAGGTCCAGAGTGCCCGCTCCACCTTACTCATCACCAATGTTTCCACGATGGAGAAGCAGGTCCGGCTATCGCTGATGAGAGAGCGGCTTGTCTCGACTTTATCCATGACATTCGGCGCATTGGCACTCGTGCTCGCCGGGATCGGCTTATACGGCATCCTCGCTTACGCCGTCACGCGCCGCACGAATGAGATTGGAATCCGCATGGCGCTCGGGGCCACCAAGGGCGGGGTGGTTCGATCGGTATTGGGCGAAGCTCTGGCTCTCGCGGGCAGCGGTATTGCTATCGGTGTTCCCGCGGCGCTTGCGCTCGGGCGCGTCGCTAAGGCGCTGCTTTACGGGGTGCAACCGTTCGATGTTCCGGCGTTCGGGTGGACGGTGCTGCTGTTGCTGGTTTTCGCGGCACTCGCGGGAATTGTGCCAGCGCGCCGAGCCAGCCGCCTGGATCCGATGTCCTCGCTAAGATCCGAGTGAGTGAGGCTGAACGCGATTCAGGAGTTCAAGGCCGCCTTGCAGTACTCGTAACACTTCCGCACTTCCGCCACCGGATCGTCTCCCTTGTACTCATACTCGATGTTCGCGGGGATCTTCCACTTGTGCTTCTTCAAATCCTGCAGAACGGCCTTGATCGGCGTGTCACCTTCTCCGAGCGGCATATTATCGCCCTGGTTCTTTTTTCTATCCTTGATATGCAGCGTAATAATCCGGTCGTGATGCTTGTCCAGATAATCGACCGCGTCATAACCCGCCGCCGTGAAATGGCCGATGTCGAGATTCACGCCGATATACTTTGACCTGCCCTCCATCCCTTTCTCGAAGCTCTCCGGGGAGTTGTACTCGTTATCCTTCATATTCGAATGGCCGTGCATTCCGACATACACCTTGTACTTGGGCGCATACTTGTCGTAGCGCGCAGCGGCTGTGACCGTTGACGAAGCCGTGATTCTGCTGACGCCGAGTGCTTTGGCCATCTCGAAGCCGCGCTCGAACTCTTCGTCGCTTGCCCCGTCCCGCAGGCTGTAGTTGTATGCGTAAAGCACGATACCGGCGTCGTCGAACTTCTTCCTGACGTCCTTGAACACATCCAGCGACACTGTCTTGCGCCAATCCGCAAGTTTCACACCCTTTTCTTTGGGTTCGACGTGCCCCTGCCAGAGCTCGCACTCGCTCAGGCCGATATCCGTCATCGCCTTGATGGCTTCATCGAGAGACCGGTCGCGGAAGCTGTAGGATTGCGCTCCGATTTGCACGCCATCGATGATTGAGTTCGGTTTCGCGAGTGCTATGGCGGACGAGGCTAATACGCCAGCGGCGATTTTGTGGAAGTCTCTGCGGGAGATCATTTCGCGATCAGTTTACTACACTGGGCCGCGGATGAACGCGGATGAACGCAGATACACTGTTAGGCATGAAAGCCCGGTTCGGCGTACTGCTCCTTGCTGCGCTCCTTTGCGGGGCACAGGAGGTGCATCCGGTTACTAAGCGGCCCATTGCTCCCGTGATGGGAATGGGCGGCGCGGATTGGTTGACCCGTCCGGAACGCGCGAGCGAAGAACATCCCGATGAAGCGCTGGACGCGATCGGCATCGCCCCCGGTTCGGTGGTGGCGGATATCGGGGCAGGCGTCGGGTATTTTACGGAGAAGCTCGCTCGCCGGGTGGGTCCGGCCGGGAAGGTCTACGCGAACGATA
>JAOAPQ010000300.1 GCA_025462965.1 Bryobacterales bacterium | reverse complement strand
TCTGATAAGGAAGAGCCTGCCCGAAGCGGTAGTGAAAGAGCCAGCTATCCTGCAAGGCGTGGAAACTTACATTTGTTTCGCTACGCACTTCGGTTAGATGCCATGCCAGCGCGTTCTTTCAATTCTTGCATTGCCCTTACTCCGTTCCGTTGATCCCAAATACCCACGAACGCCGTGAGCACAAGCCGTTAGCATGCAGTTTCAGTTAGCCTCAGGCGGCGCGTCGGCGGTCACCCACAGCATCACAACCGCTGCGCCTAGGAGCATGAGCGGCGAGACCAGCCATGCCGCCCCGGCAAGGTTCCCTGCGTCGTGCCCTCGATTGATCGCGCGTAGGTCAGCGTGAAGAGACCGCGACCGAGCAGCGACGCGACGCCGACGAGACTGCCGAGCGCCCGTTGCAGTTCGCCCTGTTCCGAAACGCTCACGCCGCGCATCACAATGCGCTGCTCGGCCGCGGACCCGATGCCCCACATCGCCATCAGCGGGGTGCCGGTCGCGAAGAGGGTGCCGGTTGTCGCCGTCCCGAAGATCGCCATCCCGGCGGCGCCGCACAGCGGCCCAGCGAGCATCGCACCTGTGACACGGGGAATTTCGAGGGCGCCCGCTCTGCTTGATATATTTGCCGACGGCACGCGGACCTACCAGGATGCCTAGCTTGAGCGACAGTTTGTCAGTGATGCGCCCTCGCCCTAACTCGGATTCTCTTCCGCCATTGTGACGATCAACGCACGCACGTTCTTGGGCAGCGGCGGGCCAACGAACGAAGGTGCCCGGTCGGACAATCGCCAGTGCTTGTGTCCACGGGAAGAACCGGCTCAAGACAACCAACGCAAGTTTGGGTGCCGTTGTTGGGCGTCGCCGGCGAGATTTCCTTTCTTGGTAGAGAGCAAGTTGCCTCCGTAGGATCAAATTCTGGGGGATGATCCCGGCGCGAGTCCGTGAACCGATACGGAACCAGATCGCCAAGAAGCGAGAACGCAACCATGATGAGGGCACGCAAACTGACCTCCTGTCGCTTGACCAAGCCGACGTTACCGCAGATCGCTCTTGGACAATACCGAATACTTCCGCGACAACGTATCGGTACGAGCCTCGGCGAGACCGCAACCCGCAGCCGCGCGGAGAGATGATTGCGCTGGCTAGGTAGAAGCCGGTATGACTACCGGCGACCGCATGCCGTGCTCACGCGCCGTGCCGCGGGAATATTCTGCCGCTTGATAAACAAGCATAAAAAGATCTTTAACGACCGATATACTGTACACGTATTCGTCATCGATACAGGAGGGGCGCCCCATCGGAATGCACAGCCATTCTCTCAACTCCAAACACCCATGGCAGCCCCTGCAATTGCCCCCGCTGCCGGCCGAGCCGCTCGTTTCAATACTCGTTTCCTGCTACAACTACGAGCGGTACGTCGGTGAATGCCTTGCAAGCATCCTGCGTCAAACATACGGACGCTTCGAGGTGATCGTGTCGGACGACGGCTCAACCGACAGGTCCGCCCAATCTCTTGAGGCCTGGACCTTCGCTGATAAGCGGATTCGTCTCATCCAAGAGCCTCATGGAGGCATGGCGGCGGCCCTAAACCGCGCCTGGAGGCAGAGCCGTGGCGAAATCATCTGCCTTCTGGATGCCGATGATACTTACCTGCCGGACAAATTGGAATGCGTGGTCCAGGCGTTCCGGTCGCAGCCTCAGGTCGGATATGTGATCCATCGAACAGTGCGAACCGATGCTGCCGGCCGGCCCCGCGGCGTTTTGCCCCTGCTGAAGTCAATTCCTTCCGGATGGTGTTTGGGGCGCCTTTTGCGCGATGGCGGGGCTCTGGCCGATGTTCCTCCAACCTCAACCCTGTCCTTCCGGCGCGAGATTCTGGAAAAGATATTTCCGATTTCGGAGGAATTTCAGGGTTATGCGGAACTTGTGGTTCAGCGGTTTGCGCCGTGCCTGACCAACATTCACAGTCTGGATCGTGCGCTCGCGACCTGGCGGCTGCATACGGCTAACGATGCGAATGCCGTTTACCTCGACAGCGACCAGATCAGGCGTGAGCTTCGCATTCTGGAGCGACTTTGGGACCTGCAAAGAAGCTATCTCGAAACCCTGGATCCGCAATTGGCCGCCGCGCTTCAGTCAATTTCGCGTAGCGACTATTACTCCCGCCTTCGATACGCTTTGGCCCGGAGAGAGTGCTCCCCGGATGCGGGACGCTTTCATAAAGATCTTGTCGAGAGTCCCGCCTTCCAGGATCGCCCCGCCGCGGACCGCTGGTTCTGGAAGATCGCGCCTTCCCTGCCGCGGGCGCTCGTGGATCGCATGTTTAACTTCCTCATGACGCAAGGCAGGACCAAAGAATTCATCAGCCACATTCGAAAAGTTGGATTCCGGTAAAGATTGGATTCTGAAGAGCCCGGATTCTGAACTGGGCGGTGACAAATGCTACGACGAATCAAGCGCTGGGGAAGTGGCGGCGTTCTCATCCTTGTGTACCATCGGATCACACGCTTGCCGCGGGATCCATGGTCGTTGTGCGTCAGTCCCGAGCAGTTCCAGCAGCAACTGGCGGTTCTCCGAAAGCAGGCGTGTCCTATACCCCTTCGCGAGCTGAGTTCGCATCTCAAGCGGAGTCTGCTCAAAAAGCCGAGAGTGGCCATTACTTTCGATGACGGCTACGCCGATAACCTGCACGAAGCGGAGCGACTGCTCAGCCAATCTTCAGTTCCGGCCACCATGTTTCTGATTTCCGGCGCCATACGGCGTCAGCGCGAATTCTGGTGGGACGAGTTGGAGCGCGTAGTCTTCGAGCCGGCCATCCGCGGCCGGCCTCTACGGCTGGATCTCCGGGGCGCAATTTACGAATGGACCGCGCCGCCGGGTTCTAATGGCACCCGCCCGGAAACGGATACATGGCAGGCCTGGCAGGACAACATGCCAACGCCTGCTCACCAAACCTATCAGCGGCTGTATCATTTTATCCTTCCACTCCCGCCGGAGCAGCGGACGGAAGTCATGGACGGATTGACGCAATGGGCCGGGATTGGAGTCGTTCCGCGAGAATCGCACCGGCCTCTGTCTACGTTGGAAACTGCAGCGCTTGCCCGGTCGCCGCAGATCGATATCGGTGTACACACGGTGACGCACCCGGCGCTTGCGACATTGGACCGTGAGCGCCAGGCGAAGGAAATTTTGGATGCCAAAGGGGACCTTGAGGAATTGACCGGCAGGTCGTCCGGACTGTTTGCGTATCCGTATGGCAAACGGCACCACTACAATCAGGACTCAATTTCGATTTTGCGGCGAAGCGGTTTCCAATATGCCTGCGCCTATGAACAGGGGATCGCGAACGCCTCAACGGATTTCTTTCAATTGCCACGAGTCACGGCGCCGGCGCTAGACGGCCGTGCATTTGCGAGTTGGCTGGCCCATTGCTTTAGCAGTTTGCCTTAGGCCACAGAGTCCTTTATGCAAATCGAGCCGCTCTTTTCGGTCGTCGTAATCTTCTACAACGCGGAGCGGTTTCTTCGTGACGCAATCGACAGTGTCCTCGGCCAAACCGAGGAGAGCTGGGAACTGCTACTTGTCGACGATGGTTCGACAGACAGCAGCGCGAGCATTGCGCGGGAGTGGGCCGATCGAATCCCGGAGAAGGTTCACTACCTCCAACATCCGGACAGTCGCAACCATGGCATGAGTGCGACCCGCAATCTCGGTATCCGGAACAGCCGCGGCCAGTGGATTGCCTTTTTGGATGCCGATGACCTGTGGCTGCCCATTAAGCTCGCCGAACAAAAAGCTCTCGTCTCCTCGCACACGGAAACAGGTCTCTTGTACGGATCTCCTCTGTACTGGTTCAGCTGGTCAAGCGAGCTGTCGAAATTTCGCGATTGCCACCCAGGTATCAGCGTTCCCCCGGATACACTTGTACCCCCGCCGAATCTGATGCTTCTGAACCATCCGCTAGGCGAGGGTCCGGCGCCTTGCCCGTCGGACCTGATTGTGCGCAAGGGTGTTGTCGATCGGGTCGGCGGGTTCGAGGAATCGTTTAGCGGTATTTACCAGATGTATGAGGACCAGGCTTTCCTTGCCAAAATCTACCTTACAACCCCGGTCTTCGTTTCCGGACGATGCTGGACCCGCTACCGGCAAAGCCTGAGTGCCTGTACTCTGGCCACTCGTGATTCCGGCGCTTACCTTGAAGTCAGGCGGTTTTTTCTCGACTACCTCGAACGATACCTGCGGGCGCAGAGCAGCCGCGGCCAGGGCACTATCGATCCGTTGATTTGGCGTGCGCTGGAACGGGCCCGGTGGCCGTACCGCCACCCACACTTATCGAAGATCACAGGCCTGTGCCGGCGTGGGTTGCGGCGGCTTCGACGGTCGCTCCCGAGGCTGCATGCTCGCGTCAGGTCTTGACCGCCCGGATAAAGATCACTACCTCGTAGTCGGGATCCAGATGCTCCAGTTCCGAAGGGCGGAGTTCCTCAACTGCTCTTCCGTCAAGGAAACTGACCGCGGCGCAAAGGTTGCCGGTCGCCTGGATTTCGATATTGGAATCCGCGAACATACCCTGGAAGAGACGGCGAGCTGAGGCACTTGTGAATCGCCAGTGATCCTGCCAGCGGTTCTCACCGTCCCGCACGATCCGGCTGATCCCGGGAACTGTCGCCAGCACTGAGCCCCCTGGTTTCAGAATTCGGTGCAGAGTTCGGATGGCTGCCGGCAGGTCATAGATGATGTGTAACGTCTGGGTGATCAGGACGCAGTCAAACGTGTCGGAAGGAATTTGCGGAGCGTCAGTCAGATCGGCAACAAGGGTTGCTAGAGGATTATCGCTGGTGATATCGAGGACGTCGCTTTTGGCAACCCGTGCCCCGCCGAACCGCTGTGTGTACGCGCTGTCCTTGATTTCGAGCACATGGCCGTGAATATCATTTGTGTGCGCGGCGAGAGCGGCCTCAATATAGTAGCGGTCGATTGGCGTACCGCGATCGTATCCGAAGTCCCGGCTGGCAGGCTCAAGCCTGCGAAATGCAGGACCGTCGAAGAGCCACGAGCGTCTGAGAATCTTTCGGATTGCCTTTCTGGCCGCGTGTAAAACGGACCGCAGAAAGACTTCAGGCGCAATCTTCAGAAGGGTCCAGGAGCCGCGGAGACCGCCAGGAAGCTTCCCTTGGCGAAATTGGGTTCGGATTTGCCGCGCAAGCAAGCCGCCGTAATAATCTCTCCAGATGCGAATCGCATTGAGATATGTGCGCCGGTGAATGGCATCCGCCGCCCCGTGTTCACGCTGCGCGCGCACAACGGAAAGCGTCGATCGCAGCATCAACGCGGCATTGACGCTCATATTGCCGTCGTGCCGCCGGTATTCGGCCATTACGGCGCCATGCCGCGTGTAAGGAAACAACCGGGCGATGCGGAAGTACAGATCATAATCCTCGGCTGCGCGAAATTCAGTTCGGAATCCACCGACTTGCTCCAGAACGTGACGGGGATACAACACGGTGGCACACATCGCGATGTGGTTCCCCTCGAACAGTCCCAGATAGTCATCGCGGTGGCCCGAAGGCATATCGAATGTGTCCAGAGCAGCGCCGTTTTTGTCGATCGCGCGAAAACCGCCATACACGAAGCCGCAGCCCGGATTCCGGAGAATCACGTCCACTGCGGACCCGACCGCCCCAGCACACAGGAGATCGTCGGCATCGAGGAATAGGATGTAGCTTCCCCGGGATTCCGAAATTCCCGTATTGCGCGCCGTCGCGAGTCCCGCATTTGGCTGGTAGCTATACCGAACGGACGGATAACGAGCTGCCACCTGCGCCGTGTGATCCGTCGAGCCATCGTCGATGACGACGATTTCAAACGGGCGGTATTCCTGCCGCAACACGCTCTCAATCGCATCGCTCAGAAAGCGTGCGTGGTTGTAACAGGGGATCACAACCGACACGAGCGGATTGCCGCTATTGCTCTCGGCTGAACCGCACTGCCCTGCGATTATCGGCTCGTTTGCGATTTCGGGTGGCGTACCCAATACCATACCCCCGCAACACAGCCCCTGGCGCCGGCTAGCAACACCCTCTGCTCTTTGCTATTCCCTGTCGCCAGGCGCAAGAGTAGCGCGGCATAATCAAGCGGCAACTCAAGGAGGATTCGATGCAGGTTAGCGAAATGGCGGAAATTTGCGAACTGCACCAGCAGCGCGGCAACGTGGCCGCGCATGTAATCGTAGATCTGCTTCCGCAGGTCTGCCAGATCTTCGCGATGAAAGTGATGCACAACGGCCGCGGGCACGTAAGCGCAGACGCCGCCCTTCGCCAGAATCCGGTACCAGAACTCGGAATCCCCACTGCAACCCGCGGCTCCGGCATCCAACCTCTCATCGAACCATCCGGCCCATTCGAACGTCTGCCGGCGGACCGCCATGTTGCAGCCGACGCAGATGTTCCAGACGGCCGCCGCCTTCCGGCCGGAATGCCGTACGAAATCAGCGCCGTGCAGGCGAGGTTCGTATCCTCGATTGAATCCACCGAAGTCGAACTCAAACAGGAGTTG
>JAOAPQ010000298.1 GCA_025462965.1 Bryobacterales bacterium | reverse complement strand
GGCCGGCAGATCCGAATGCGGGTGGGGCCGCAGGATTCCCTTGAGACGCTGGTGATCGCGGGGGTCGTCAAGAACGCGCGCCAGTCCGATTGGACCGGCGAACCGGATGATGAAGTCTACCTGCCTTACCTGCAACACGCGAGCGCATTCGGTCTCTCCGATCTGGCATTTGTGGCGCGGACATCCATGCAGCCGGAAGCGCTGATGGGACAAATGGAGAAGAGTATTTTGTCGGTGGACAGGGCGATCCCGCTCTCGCATATCGAGACGATGGAACACGTGATCGAGAACAAGCTTTGGCGGTCTCGCGTTTCGGCTTTTCTGCTGACGATCTTCGCCGGAATCGCGCTGGTTTTGACGGCCGTCGGAATCTACGGGGTCATTGCGTATGAGATTGGACGCAGGACCCAGGAGATCGGGATCCGGATGGCAATTGGGGCGACGCGTGCGAGCGTGCTGGCATTGATTCTGGGCGAGAGTATGCGGCCGGTGGTGGCGGGAATCGGACTTGGCCTGGCGGCGGCCATCGCGTCGACGCGTCTGCTGGCGTCGCTGCTGTATGGAGTCAGTGCGACGGATGTTACAACGTTCAGTACGATCGCGGTCTGCGTTGCCGTCACTAGCGTGCTGGCGACGGCGATTCCCGTTCTGCGAGCGATCCGCGCGGACCCAGTGAGCGCTCTGCGACAGGAGTAGACGGGTTAGTACTGCCTGGTCTGGTACCATCTCCCAACCAACACCGGCTGCTCCATATCAAACGCTAATCGACATCGATACTCTGGAATTTCGGAGGAGTACAGATGATTAAGCGAACCTTGATTTCCGATTGTCTGGGTCTGATTTTTATCGCCATGCCCGCCTTTTGCAGTTATTCCGCGGTGAACGATTTCCCGAACACCGCTACCGTTCCGGTGAGTTCGAATGGCGTGTGGTCTTACGGCTATTCATTGACCCTACAGCCCGTCAATTTTCAGTTCGACACAACGGCCACTAACAACTACTTCGGACAGTATGGCGCGGCTCCGGGCGCGGTTGGATTCTATACTTCGGAAACCAATGCGAGCACCGGTCCGTACCCTCTTCCGGCGGTGCTCAAGAACACCACGGGTGCGAATTACGGCGCGTTGACGATTCCAAGCTGGCCCTCGAATCTGCTTTTGATGCACCCGGGTCCAAATAACGAATATTCCGTCATCCGTTTCACTGCCCCGACTTCGGCTACTTACTCAGTGACGGGCCTGTTCACTGGCCTGGATGACCACGGAACCACTACCGATGTTCATGTGTTAATTCCCGCGCCGGGAGGCTCCGCCTCGCAGTTCAGCGGATATGTGAATGGGTTCGGGCCGTCGAGCACCCAGCCTTTTTCTTTCACGGCCGCACTCACCCAAGGACAGTCGGTGGACTTCGCGGTCGGTTACGGCAATAACAATCTGTACTATGACAGCACGGGGTTCGATGCAACGATCACGACTACGCCCGAACCGCGCTTTTACGGTTTCCTGACTCTGGGGCTGAGCGGATTGCTTTTCGCCGCCCGACTGCACAGGCGGGCATAAGAAAATCTTACGAAATAAAATCTTCGCGAACGGGATAGAACGTATCCACCAGACGCGCGGTCTTGGATATCAATTGGATTGAGTGCGGAATGAATGGCGGGACCGCCGTCATCAGTTCCCGGTGCGGATGATCCGGCGGGACAATCCCGGGCGGACGACCTCCGGAAGTGTTCGCTCTCGACAGAGAACCTCGGTGGATTGCCCGGCATGGATCATGCAATCAGTTTCCCTTAAGCTGGTGACCATGGGTGTGGGAATCGCCTTTCTGCTGATGGCTGCCGGGGGATCGAAGACTCCGCCGGGGAAGGTATTACTTCAACGGAGTTGCACGGCGTGTCATTCGCTGGACGCGATTCAGGCGCGGCGGCTCTCCCGCGAAGATTGGTCGCTCGAGTTGGACAAGATGATTTCAATGGGCGCCAAAGTGAGAAACAGGAAAGCGCTGTTGGACTACCTGGCGGCGACCTACGGAGCGAGCAAGTAGCCGTCACGGCAGTTCTTTGATCCGAACGTTCCGGAACTCCACCCGGGAACCGTGGCCCAAGAACCCGATATGCCCCGATGATCGCGCGAGGCCCGGATGATGCTCCAGGACGCCGGGTTCTCGAACCATGTCGAGGCTGGCATCCAGAATCGTAATTCCATTCAGCTTCACGGTGATGCGACGGCCGTCGGCGACGATCTCTTCTTCGTTCCATTGGCCCAGCGGCTTGCGGTAGCCGGTTCGCGCCGGGATCACATCGTAAACGGAGCCGTGGTATTGCTCGGGCCGGATCTTGCCCTTGTAAGCTACATCGGAATCGTCGAGGATCTGTATCTCCATGCCCTTGTAAGCAGCATCGCCCTCATACGGCGCTCGAATGCCGATGCCGTTGTTGGCGGCCGGCGTCAGTAGGAACTCGAAGCGGAGTACAAAATTCGCGTATTCCTTCTCGGTAAATAGATTGCCGCCGCCATCGGCCGGGGAGACGATCTTACCGTCTTCGATCACGTAGCCGGGCCCATGGCCGCCAACAAGCTTCCAGCCGGTCAGGGTCTTGCCATCGAACAGCGCTTGAAAGCCGGGCTCGACTGCTGCGGAGGCGCCGCATACGGCGATGAAGGTACATGCTGCGAAACCGCGCAGCACGGTCTTGAGGAGCAAGGTTTTGAGGAGCATGAAGGAATACTCTATCGCGAATTCGTAATCACGAGCGGCATGGTAACCGGGGCGCCAGATGCATTGACAGGCTTAATGGGCCCAGACACTCCTATGGGCGTGATGGTCATTTTGTCGCCATTGATCTCGACCACCAGGAAATGCCGCTCCGGCGCCCAACCTTCGATGTGGGCGTTTGCCATTTTGCGTCTGACGTCGCCATGCCGGAGCTCCCCGCCCGCCCCGCTGACAACATAGCGCACGCCACCGGTGACAGGAGAGAGGTCGCTGAACTGGAAGTTGTGTTCGTGGCCGCTAAACACGACCTTCACGCCTGATTCCTGAAACACCGGCATGAAATGCTTCAGATCTTTCAGACTGGCGGGATGGTATGGACCGGCGTTGAAGATGGGGTGGTGCCAATAAGGAATCTTCCAGGGAACCTGCGATTGGGTGATGGTCTTGCGAAACCAGGCAAATTGCGCGCCGTCTTCGGCATAGGCCGGACGCGGAGGGCCGTGCTCGCTGTTCGTGGTGCTGTCGAGTGAAAAAAACTGCGCCAGGTCGGCGAACTGAAATGTGTACCATCGAGCAGGCTGGTCATGCGGGTAAAAGAAGTTATCCAGGTAAGCGTTGAGATCGTCGCGGTTTTCCGTGCCATTACCGTCGTGGTTGCCAGGCGATGGGTAGAACGGGATTTCGCGAACTAGCGATTCATAAGGACGGAAGAACTTAGACTCCCAATCTCCATCGTCATCTCCGGAGTGAACCGCTCTGAAACCAAAGTTGATGTCAGCATAGATGTTGTCGCCAGTCGTGATTATGAAGCGCACCGGCTCGCCTGCCGCGGACCGTTTTTCATACTCCTTTGTCATCGCCGCCGCGATGCCGGTTTGGGCGGCAAGGCCCGTGCCGTAGTCGCCGAGTACAAAGAAGCATAGGTCGGTAGTATGCTCGGGCCACGTGCGGACGTTACCGTCGCCGATCATTTTCCCGTTGACCGCGACTTCGTACCGGTACACGTGATCCGGTTCAAGCCCGGTCGCGAAAGAATAGTTCTTCTCCGTCCGAATGGTTTGACCGCCGATTGTAAGAACGGCATTCCCGAGAGAGGGTGAAGAGCGCCCGATCGTGTTCGGGCCCTTGGTCGTCCCCCACGCTATCAGCACGGCTCTGCTTTCGATCTGCCCGATATAGGTATGAACCCGCTGCCCGAAACACGGTGCAATGAATGTGAAAAGTAACGCGAGAACCAATCGCATGTACCTCAAGAATAGACTGCTCGCAATTTGGCGATGGATTTGCCTGTTAACTGACCGGAGCGCTCATCATGAACTGGGATCAAATAGAAGGAAAGTGGAAGCAGATCCAAGGATCGTTCCGAGAAAAATTCGGCAAGTTGACCAATGACGACGTCGCGACCCTAGGCGGTAAGAAGGATAAACTTTTGGGCGTCCTGCAGGAGAAGTACGGTCAATCGAGAGAGGAAGCAGAACGGCAACTCGAGGAGTGGCGCAAGAGCATCGACGGCGCGGATGAGGTTCCAACCTCCACTTCCGGCGCTCCTACCTACTAAGTTGCCCGTTGTCAAGGGTTTGCAGGAACATTAAAACTGTTCAGAATTGCCGGTGCGATGGTATACTCGCCATATGGTTTTTTCATAAGCAACTAACTCCTTTCACGTTCCGCAAAACGCAAAGCCGTGACGCGGATGACCGGCATTTCGCCGATTCAAGCATAGAGAGGTTTTCCTTAGTGAAAAAATTTGTGCAACACAGCGTAATGATGGTAGCTGGACTTGTTGGTATTCCCTCCTCGATGTCTCACGCCGATCAGAAGACAACCGTACCTGAATGTAAGCAGGACGATCCTAGATTTCTTTCCCTTCGACGTTTCTTCCACAATGCTAAGTGTCCGATAGAGTACTTATCGGCCGCTTTCATTCGCGAGGCCGATGCCCATCACCTAGATTGGAGACTCTTACCGAGTCTTTCGATCATCGAATCGGGCGGCGGCAAAGCCTTTCGCGGGAACAATGTCTTTGGCTGGAATAATGGCGACAGTTCTTTCCGCTCAGTGCGCGAGGGAATTCACTTCGTCGCGGGCAAGCTGGCCTACTCCAAGTATTACCGCAATAAGAACGTCACGGAAAAGCTGCGCACTTATAATCCGAACGAGGGATATTCGGACTCCGTGAAGTCGGTCATGCTGAGAATTTCGAGCGCGCAAGCTCTCGATTAGATCGACACCAACAGATCGCGCACAGCGGGAGCAGGCCGTCGTATCATGGCCTGCCCCCACTTACCTCAGAAATCCAATCGGATGGCGAGCTGGCCCGTTCTATTCCCGGAGTTCTCCGCCGACTGTACGCTTGTGATCTTGCCAAAGGTCGCGGGGGCAGAGACATCCACGGCCGGCGCGGCGAAGTTCGGATGGTTCGCCATGTTAGTGAATGTCGCCTCGAACCGTAACTTTACCTTCTCGCGGAAGGAGAACGTCTTCGCAAGGCCGGCCGCAACAGTTGCGGTACCCGGTCCTTGCAGCGTTCCCACCCCGCAATTCCCGATGCGTCCCGGCCCGGGCGTTGGATTGAACGCGTTCAGATTGAAATACCCGTTCACCGTAGGATTCGCGAGATTCGGATTGCCCACGCAATCGGGCCGCAGCAGCGCGCCGGTATAAACGAGGTTGAGGTTCGCGCTGTCGAAAGCAGGGCTCGTGATCGGAGTCAGGTACGGTCCCGTCTCCCACAAGGTGACCGTGCTAACTTCCCAGCCTCCCAGCAGCGCGTCGGCAGCGGTGTTCATCTTATTCAGAAATTTCCGGTTCTTTCCGACCGGCAGTTGGTAGATCGCGGAGAGCAGTACCCGATTCCGACGTGTGCCGACGATGTTTCCGCGGTTCGCGGCCAGGTCAAAGCGGTTGGCGACAGGCGTTCCGTAAATCACCTCCGGCGAAAAGACGGTCGGAGCGTCTCCGCCCACGTTGCCGATGTTGTGCGCCCAGGTATGGTTCAGCTGGAACAGGAGGCCGTGGCTGAACGACTTGTTGAATTCGGTCTGCAGCGCCTGGTAGTTGGAAAAGCCCTGATTCTCGCTCGAAAGAATGCGGCCCCAGTTGGGGTAGGGCCGAAGGCTATAATCCACCGGAGTCGCGCTGGGCGCCTGCTGGTTCAAATTGACCGTCTGGCCCATACGGTAAGAGTTCATTCCCACATAGCTCACGCGCAGGCTGAGATCCGGCATCAACTCCCGCTCGATCGTCACGTTCCACTGCGCCGATTGAGGGTCGCGATAGTGCAGATTCACGTTCTGATAGAAATCGCCGGTCCCCGCTGCCTGGGCCGGAGTGGTCGGGACTGCCACGGCCGGAAATTGGAAGGCCGGGCTGCCGTTGGGAAGCTGGTTCGCCGTAGTGCGGACGACGCCGACATTGATGTTCGTCGTGTTAAAGGAAAGCTGCCCCAGGCTGGTCATGGTGAAGATGCCGAAGCCCGCCCGGAACACTGTCTTGTTGTTTCCGAACGGCCGGTACGCCAGGCTGACGCGGGGCTGGAAGTTCATCTTGTAGAACTCGCGCAGGCCATTGCCCACCCCCACTTTCGAAGCCTGCTCGATCGGCGCGCAGGGAAGCGCGGGATTCACGCCCGGACACGCATTGATCGAATCCAGAAATCCCTGACGCGCGACGCCGTTGGCCGGCAGGATGAAGCCGCCATTGCTCGGATCGAACGCACCGAGATTATTGTTCTCGCTGATGAATGGCGGGAGTGCCTGCCAGCGCAAGCCTACGCTCACGGTCAGGTTGTTGGTGGCGCGCCACTCATCCTGCGCATAGACGCCCGTCTGATATGCGTGGAGGCGCGTATCCGGACCCGACTGAGCGATATAGCTCTTCGAAGGCAATCCCAGGAGGAAATCGGCAAACGCGTTCCCGCTGAACGTCCCCGCATTGAATGTGAAGGCTCCGAAGTCATCCGACCCGCCGAAGCTCTCGAGGTCCGTATAGCGCACCCGCCGGAAATCGACGCCGAACTTCATCGTGTGCTTGTTCCGGATCCAGGACAGATTGTTCGTGAACTGGATGGTTTGCGACCGCGTGATTCCCGTCTTGTCCCGGCCTACCGGCGTGAAGCCCGTGCTGTCGCTGAAATCGAAAGTGGGGAACGCATTTACGCCCGCCACGTCGCTCAGGTTCAGACCTGTCAGGCCGAGGGTTTGCACCGCCGCGGCGCCGCTGAGAGGAAAATTCACCTTCAGCGCGTAAAAGGTCATACCGAAGCGGACCTCGTTCATCACCGTCGGGGTAATCGTGTAGTTATGCGATACCAGCAGGTTGCGGTTGGTCTCCGCGTGCAGCTCGTTCGGAAGCAAGCCGTTGGTCGCGGTTGTGTCTACGTTCTTCCAACTCCAGCGGCCATAGATCTGCTGCTTCGCCGTCAGGTAGTGATCCATGCGAATGTCGTAGCCGTTCAGGTTCGCAGGCGTCGAGCTCTGCAGCCGGTAGTTCCCGTTCGTATCGATTCCGTTGCCGGAGTTCGGCAGCGGGAGATAGTTGTTCAATAGAGACTGCGACACCGGATTCAACCGGCTTACGGGAATCTTGTTGCCGGGGAACGCCGCGCCCGTCAGCGGGTCGATTGCGTTGCCTCCCGGCAGAGACGCGAGATTCCCGGAGCGCATGTCAGCGGTGGGCACCGAAAGCACCAAAGGCGTGGCGAAGCGCCGCCGGTTGCCCTCATAGTCCGCAAAGAAGAAAGTCTTGTCTTTACCTTTGTACAAATGCGGGATCTCGACGGGACCGCTCAGGCTTCCGCCGAAGGTGTTATACGCCTTGTGCGCCTTGGTGTCGAAATTCCACGTGGTCGCATCCAGTGCACTGTTTTGAAGATACTCGAACGCACTGCCGTGAAGACCGTTCGTGCCGCTCTTCGTGATGATCGTAACGTCGGCTAACTGCGAGAACTCGGCGTTATTGTTGAACTGCGTCACTTTCAACTCGCTGATCAGTTCTGACGACGGATTCATATTCCCCAGCGCGCCATTCTGCCGCACGTTGACCGTCGATGCTCCATCCACCGAAAACTGGATCTGCGACGGGGTACCGCCGCCGATCGACATGTTTCCGCCGCTGTCCTGCTGCACGCCAGGCACGGCGACCAGCGCCGCAAGCGGGCTATCATTGCCGCC
>JAOAPQ010000284.1 GCA_025462965.1 Bryobacterales bacterium | reverse complement strand
TCCTGCTGTTTCCAGGACGGGTCCGATGCCTGGCGCGCGCCGCAACGGCATTTCTCCGCATCGTCCGCCCAGGATCCGCCCCGCACCGCGTGGGGGTAAGGCTTCGTGGCTCTCACCCAGGGCTCGGGTACAGCCTTGCCGGAATCCTGATAAGGAGCGTAACCATCGAGCGTCCACTCCATCACGTTGCCGAGCATGTCGTATAAACCCCAGACATTCGGTTTCTTAGACATGACCTTCTGATACTTACCGTCGGAGTTATCCACGAACCATCCGTACTCATTGAGCTTCGACGCATCGTCGCCCCATGGGAACGCAGTCTGCGATCCCGCGCGGCACGCATATTCCCACTCCGCTTCGGTCGGCAGCCGGTAGAACTGTCCGGTTTTCGCGCTCAGCCATTCCGCATACTTGTTGGCCGCGTGCTGCGTCATGCTGATCGCCGGATAGCCGTTGATTCCCATTCCGAAGCTCATCTCCACGTACGGACGGGTGGGGCGGCTGACGGCGTCTACCTGGGCGTCTTTCGTGGCGGTTTCGCCGGCCTGGTTCGCAAACATGAAGAGACGGTATTCGTCCCAGGTGACCTCGTGCGCGCTCATCCAGAAGGGTTCGATCCGGACTGGATGCACCGGGCTTTCATCCTTCTTGTGCCGGGCTTCGGAATCGGGTGTCCCCATGCGAAATTCACCCGCGGGAACAGGGGCCATTTCGTATGCAACGTCCGTCCCGGGAATCACTGTCTTATACGGTTTCATCGCTCCGGGGGAAGCATGCTGCGCGGTAATCCGCTCATAGATCCTCCTCGCAAGGGCCATATTGTCGGCGCCGCCCGCGCCCGCTCCTCCGGTGGCGATTACGAGGCTGGAAGGCCACGCCGCGCCGCTTTTCAGCCACTCGCGCAAACGCGAGAGTTCGGCCGGCGCGAGCTTTTCGCCAGGCGGCATGGCCCCCGATTCGACGGAAGCCAGCACTGTTGCGGGCTTCGCTTTCTCGAAACCGGAGGGCGTGTCCAGCCGCACGCCGCCCAGTTGTTTGATCGATCCATGACACGCAGTGCAGTTCTGCTCGAGTACGGGCTGCGCGTCTTTACGGAAATCCGCCGCGCCGAGGATGGCGACGGTCGAAAGGAAGAGCACGAACGGCTTCACAGGAATTTGGTGATTCCCGGCCGCGCGGTGGGCGGCGTTTTAAAACTGCCGTTCCAGTCGATGGTGTCCGGAGTAAGCTTTTCCTGTGAATTGAGCGCCTGTTCCCATGTGATCTGCTGGCCCGTGTATGCTGCCATGCGGCCCATCATTGCTAGCAGCGTGCTGGTCGCCATCCGCTGACCATCGTTGATCGGCTTATTCTTTCGGATGGCCGCGAATAGTTCGTCATGCTCCTTCTGGTACATGTCGTACTTCTGGCCTTCGTATGTCCATTTGGTTTTGCCGGTAATGCGGGGTGAAGGGCCGCGGCCGATGGTGCAGGCGCCTTCAGTACCCAGGATGTAATCGGAATTTTCGTTGTAGCAGCCCTCTATCTGACGATTGGCCAGGAACGCGCGCGTGCCGTTCGGGTAGGTGTAGTTGACCTCGAAATGATCGTAAATATTGCCGTCTTCCGCCGGTATCTGGCGCCCGCCAACGGCAACGCAGCTAACGGGCGGCTGGTCCTTCATGGCCCATGCGATCTTGTCGGCGCTGTGAACGGCTTGCTCCACAATGCTGTCGCCGCAGAGCCAGGAGAAGTTGTACCAATTGCGGATCTGCCACTCGATGTCGCTCATTCCGGCGGGCCGGGTGTTTGCCGGAGGCATCGGTTTCACGGGATTTGTGTAATACGTCGCGTAATAGGCGACCAGATCGCCGACCGCGCCGTTGTGGATCTGATCGAACGTGGCGACGATGTGGTTTGCATAGCGCCAGCAAAAGCCGGCCACCAGGTTCAGGTCTTTCTCTTTCGCCATCCGGACCGTTTCGAGCACATTGCGAACTCCGGGGGCGTCGGTCGCAATCGGCTTCTCGCAGAACACGTGCTTGTTGGCCTCAATGGCCGCGCGCAAATGCAGGGGCCGGAAACCGGGCGGGGTGGCGAGAAGCACCACGTCCACACCACTGTGGATGAGTTCCTGATAGGCGTTGAGGCCGATAAACTGCTTGGGCTTTTCGACTGCTACTTTCGTCGCGGCCTTGTCGCCCTGCTGCCGCCTCAGAGTATCGAGGCAAGCGTCAATACGATCCTGCGAAACATCGGCGACGGCGGTGAGGATCGAGTAGTCGTCGGCGTGGAGCGCCTGGTTCGCGGCACCAGTGCCGCGACCTCCGCATCCCACCAGTCCCACCTTGATGGCCTCTCCTGCGGGAGCGCCCTTGAGGAATGCGGGCGCGCCGGCTATAAGAGCGCCTGCGGCGCCATTTTTAAAGAAATCGCGGCGTGATGTCTGATTTGGCGGGTTCATTCTGAACATCTTATCGGATATGATGAACGGCGTGAACCGCCGAAGTTTCCTTCTCGCCGCCAACGCCGCCCTTGCCGCTTCCGCTGCGGCGAAAACTCGCGATGTCCGTAAGGCCATCATGTACGCCACGATTCAGATGGATGTTCCCGTCATGGCGAAGTTCAAGGCCGTGAAAGAGGCAGGGTTCGCCGGCATTGAACCCATGAGTCATATGCCGCAGAGCGAGGTGCTTGATGCTTTTGCCGCAACGGGTTTGAAGCCGGCCAGTGTCTGCTGCTCCACGCACTGGAAGCAGCCGCTCTCCGATCCTGATCCGGCTGTGCGGAAGGCCGGCCTCGATGGTTTAGTGCAGTCATTGCGGGATGCAAAGGCATATGGCGCCAGTTCAGTGCTCCTGGTGCCGGCGGTGGTCAACAAGAAAGTGTCTTATACCGATGCTTACACGCGATCGCAGATGGAAATTCGGAAAGCGATTCCTCTCGCCCGCGAATTGGGCGTGAAGATTGCGATTGAAAACGTCTGGAACCAGTTCCTGCTGAGCCCGATAGAAGCCGCCCGGTACGTGGACGAGTTCGAAAGTCCGGCTGTCGGCTGGCATTTCGACGTCGGCAATGTGATTACTTATGGGTTTCCCGAGCAATGGATTCGTATTCTTGGAAAGCGTATTACCAAGGTGCACATCAAGGAATACAGCCGCGCCAAGAGGGACAAACAGGGACCGTCCGCGGGTTTCCAGACGGCGTTTCTGACCGGAGACAACGATTGGCCGGCCGTCATGGCCGCCCTTGACGAGGTGGGCTACACAGGTTGGGGGATCGCGGAGCAACCGGGGGGGAATTCACCCGAAGGATTGAAGACCCTTGCGACGGCGATGGACCAGATTTTCGCTAGTTGACACGAATGACAAACTTCCTCGCCGTGTAATACTGCCTTCATGCAAGCGCGATCGACTGCCTTCTTAACTATTTCACTGCTCCTATTGCCGTCTCTTTCGCAGGCGGTAACCAGCCCGTTTGCCGGACGATGGGACTTCACCACTACAACGCCAAGCGGCGTCGGCGCCAACTGGCTTGGCGTGACCGAGAAGGATGGCGGCCTGGACGTGTGGTTCCAACCAACCGGAGGCAATGTTCGGCAGGTCAAAGACTTCAAAGTAAACGGATCGCATTTGACGCTCAATGTCGGCCCGGCGTCCGGCACGCGCCCGGCGACAACATGGGAACTCGATGCCGCCGGCGGAAAGCTCACCGGTATTCAGAAACGCGGAGGGAGCACTATGGCTTTGACGGGACTGCGCGCGCCGGATTTGAAACGCAGCGCTCCGAAGGCATGGACGAATCCCGAGCCTCTCTTCAACGGCAGAAATCTTGATGGCTGGGAGCCGATCGGCAATCCCGCGAACAGCCACTGGGTGGTGAAAGACGGGCTCCTTGTGAATGAAGAGCACGGCGCGAACCTCAAAACCACGCGAATGTTCGATGATTTTCGGGTGCATTTCGAGGTGAATTGCCCCGACCGCGCCAACAGCGGCTTCTACCTGCGCGGACGTTATGAACTACAGCTCGAGTATGAGCCTGCGGGCACCGAACCACCGGAGCGCGAAATGGGATCAATCTACGGACGGATCGGCCCCAGGGTACAGCTTCCGCGCAAGCCCAGCGAATGGGAGACGTTTGACATCACCCTGGTGGGCCGCACCGTCACGATCGTCCGCAACGGCGTGATTACGATAGACCACAAGGAAATCGAGGGCATCACTGGCGGTGCGCTGGATGCACGGGAGGGCGAACCGGGACCGTTTTACATTCAGGGCGATCATACCGGCGGCCTGAAATTTCGAAACATCACGGTTTCCGTGCCGAAGCCCTGATGTTGCGCATTACGTTACGGTGCCGATAGGACCGGGGAAACCCGTTCGCAACGGAACTGGTCACGAATGTTGTAACCGAAATAGCCGCCCTTAGATTCGGCCCGCGAAGAACTCATCGTACTGTTCCGGTGGAAAATCGAAGTAGCGATAGACATCGCCACTC
>JAOAPQ010000283.1 GCA_025462965.1 Bryobacterales bacterium | reverse complement strand
CCGGCTCAGCGTATGGCGGGGCCTGCTCGGGATTGCAACGGCCGCGGGAGATATCCAGCCGTTCGTTGCGGAGGCGAGCCGGTGAGTTCCTACAAAGGCGGAAAATGCGTTTTGTTCTAGCAGCTCTTTCTCGACCCATAACCGTTGTCGTGGCTTTGGCGGCCGTTGCGCTCTGTGCGCTCCTCGCGCTGAAGCGCATGCCGGTCGATATCTTCCCTCAGGTCGGCGATCCCGCGATCTACGTGGCCCAACCATACGGCGGAATGGACCCGGCGCAGATGGAAGGATACCTGACTTATTACTACGAGTATCACTTCCTTTACATCACGGCAATCGATCACGTCGAAAGCAAGAGCATTCAGGGCGCGGCGCTCATGAAGCTCGTTTTTCATGAGGGAACTAACATGGCGCAGGCCATGGCGGAGACGATCGGGTATGTGAACCGCGCCCGCGCCTTCATGCCGCCAGGAACCGTCCCGCCGTTCATTACGCGCTTCGATGCCGGCAGCGTCGCGGTAGGCCAGTTGGTCTTCAGCAGTGCGACACATACCCAGGGCGAGTTGCAGGACTTTGCCATCAACCGGGTGCGTCCGCTTTTCGCGACGCTGCCAGGCGTATCCGCTCCTCCACCGTTCGGAGGGAACCAGCGGACGATCGTCATCACACTCAACCCCGACAAGCTTCAGCAGTACCAGATCTCACCGGATGAAGCGATTGCCGCGGTGAGCAAAGCGACTCTCGTGATGCCGTCCGGAAATATGTGGACGGGCAAGCTTGAGCGAATCGCGCGAACGAACGCCGCGCTAGGCGGCAACCTGTCCGAACTCCTGAGCACGCCTATCCGCCCGGTCTCCGGCAGGAGCGTGTATCTCCGTGACATCGGAAGCATTGAGAACGGGACAGATATCGTCACCGCCTACGCCCATGTCAACGGCAAGCGGACGGTCTACATTCCGGTAACCAAGCGGGCCGATGCTTCCACCCTGGCGGTTATCAATGCGGTGAAGGCAGCAATTCCGAGTTTCAAGAAAGCTGTTCCGGAGGGAGTGGATGTTCGCCTCGAGTTCGATCAGTCGCCATTCGTTACAAATTCCATTCGAGGTCTGGTGACCGAAGGACTGCTGGGCGCCGTCCTGACCGGGTTGATGGTTCTCATCTTTCTGCGCGATTGGCGGAGCGCTCTGATCGTGGTCATGAACATTCCGTTCGCTCTGCTTGCGGCGGTTGTACTGCTCTGGGCCACGGGCCAGACCATCAATATCATGACGCTGGGTGGTCTGGCGCTTGCGGTCGGCGTCCTTGTGGACGAAGCGACGGTTGAGATCGAGAACATTCATACTCAGATGCTTCCCGGCGTGTCTCGCGCTCGCGCGGTTGTCGAAGCGTGCAGCCGAACCGCCATCGCCCGTCTGCTGTCGATGTTCTGCATTCTGGCCGTATTCGTCCCATCGTTTTTCATGGTGGGCGTTGGACGACAACTTTTCGTGCCTCTGTCGTTGGCAGTTGCGTTTTCGATGGTCGCGTCTTATCTGCTATCGAGCAGTCTGGTTCCGGTGTTCTCTACGTGGCTGATGAAGGAAGGACATAGGGGAGAAGAACGCGAAGGATTCTTTGGATGGCTGCGGTCGTTTTACGAGCGCTACCTGGCGACCATGCTGCGGTTCCGGTGGCCGCTTGTGACTGTTTATCTCGCGGCAGCAATCGGACTGGTCTGGGTGCTTCTGCCTCGTATGGGAACTGAGCTTTTTCCCGATGCGAATGCTCCGCTGCTGCGAATTCGCCTGCGGGCGCCGACGGGTACTCGTATTGAGGAGACGGAGCGGATTGTTCTCCGGGCACTCGATGTAATTCACAAAGATATTGGGGCTGACAATGTCGAGATCACGAGCGACTTCGTGGGCGTGGTCCCCTCCAGTTACCCGGTGGATCTGATTCATCTCTTCACCAGCGGACCTCAGGAAGCGATCATCCAGGTGGCGGTCAAAAGCGGCACGCCTCGCGGAGAGGCCCTTCGGGAAAAGCTGCGGGCGAGCTTAAAAGATCAATTGCCGGAATGCAAGGTGTCCTTCGAAGCGGGCGACATCGTCACACAAGTGATGAGCTTCGGGTCACCGACACCAATCGAGGTTGCTGTCCAGGGCATCAGCCTTCAGGACGACTATGCATTTGCTGAGAAGGTCCGGACACAAATTGCGAAGCTGGGATTTCTCCGCGATCTTCAGTTTGCTCAGGCGGCCGATTTTCCGACGCTCGACATCAATATCGATCGCGAACGGGCGGGCCAGTTTGGCCTCACGATGGCCGACGTCACCCGCTCCGTTGTGCCCGCAACGTCTTCCTCCCGGTTCACGCAACCGAACTATTGGCGCGATCCGAACTCCGGAAACGCATTCCAGATCCAGGTGCAATTACCCCAGAACCGTATGCAGAGTGTGGAAAGCATCGGCAATGTACCCGTGATGCAAGACGGGCGGGGCGAAACGCGGCTGATTGACGTGGCCGGCCTCAAGTTGGGCACGATGCCCGGTTTGATCGAGCGCTATAACGGTCAGCACGTGGTCAGTCTGACGGCGAATATCCATGGGCTTACGCTCGGCGATGCGGCGCGGAAGCTGAACCAGGCGCTTTCCGCAGCGGGGAGTCCGCCAAAAGGCGTGAGTGTGAACCTGCGCGGGGAGATCCCGCCATTGGAGCAAACTCTCGCGGGGTTGCGAATTGGCTTGGTTCTGGCGACTCTCGTCATTTTCCTATTGCTTGCCGCCAATTTTCAGTCTCTGCGTCTTGCACTCGCAATCGTAGTAACGATTCCCGCGGTGCTCTGCGGAGTGCTGCTCATGCTGCTGATCACGGGAACGACGTTGAACGTGCAGTCGTTCATGGGCGCAATTATGGCGATCGGCATTGCGGTCGCGAACTCCATTTTGCTGGTCACGTTCGCCGAGCGGGCGAGACACGAAGGCCGGAACAATCTGGAGGCTGCTCAGGAAGGAGCTGCCAGCCGGCTCCGTGCGGTCTTGATGACGGCAGCGGCGATGATTTGCGGCATGGCGCCCATGGCGATTGGATTCGGCGAGGGCGGATCGCAATCGGCGCCGCTTGGCCGCGCGGTAATCGGTGGGTTGATTGTTTCGACCTTCACCACCTTGACTGTCTTGCCTTCGATTTACGCCATTCTTCAGCGGAGAGCATCCACATCGTCCCCGTCGCTAAATCCGATGGACCCTGGGAGCCGATACTATGAAGCGCACTAAGAATCTCGTTCCGGCATTTTTCATCGCCGCTCTTGGGGTGAGTTGGGCACAGACTGCGGAACTGGCGCCAGTCGTGTCGAAGCCGATTTCCCGGACCATTGAACTGCCCGGCGAGTTTCAACCGTTTCAGAGCGTTGAGATACATGCGAAGTTGCGCGGCTACGTGGATCGCGTACTGGTTGATCGCGGGAGTGCCGTCAAGCAAGGGCAACTGCTCGCGGAGCTTACTGCTCCGGAGATGAAGGCGCAGATCGCAGAGGCGGAGTCAAGGGTCCAGGCTGCGGAATCGGACAGGTTGCAGGCTGAAGCGCAACTCGCTGGGGCGCAGAGTACTTATGATCGCTTGAAAAAGGCCGCGGAGACGCCAGGGGCAATTGCAGGCAACGAACTGATCCAGGCGCAAAGACAGGTTGAGGCGGCTCAGGCGCTGGTTCAATCGAAGCGCCAAGCCGGGGTCGCCGTGGAGGCCACGGTGCGTGCGCAGAAGGACCTTGAAGCATATCTGCGAATCACGGCCCCCTTTGATGGCGTCGTCACGGACCGCCTGGTCCATCCCGGCGCTCTCGTCGGTCCTGGCGGTGATCCCGTGCTGCTGGTCATACAGGAGGTATCGCATCTGCGGCTGGTCGTGGCGGTGCCGGAGGAGAATACCGGTGGGATCGTCAGAGGGGCACGGGTCGAGTTCCGTGTTCCCGCCTACGCTGAACGCACCTACTCGGGAAACGTCGCACGAATCTCGCATGCGCTCGATCAGAAGACGCGAACCATGGCGGTTGAGCTTGACGTCTTTAATCGTGATGGGTCGCTTTCGCCTGGAATGTATCCGTCGGTGAAGTGGCCAGTCCACCGATCGCGTCCGTCGCTTTGGGTTCCGAAAACCAGTGTGGTTACAACCACCGAGCGGACGTTCGTGATTCGCAGTGAGAACGGGCGCGCTGAATGGGTGAATGTTGTGAAAGGCACATCGGATGGCGATTTGATCGAGGTTTCCGGGAATCTGCAAGCAGGGGATAGGGTTGTTCGCCGGGCAACGGATGAAATCAGGGAGGGCAGGCCGATTCCACAAGGTACATCGAACAAGACCCGGTAAAACGCGGCTATCGCCGCATGTCCAACGCACTTTGGAGGACGGTCTTGGTGTTCAATATCGTCGTGGCGGTTGTGGCAGCAGTGGCAGGTGGAATCGCCTCGATTGCCGGTTTCGGAATCGGCAGCCTGCTGACTCCTCTCTTAGC
>JAOAPQ010000250.1 GCA_025462965.1 Bryobacterales bacterium | reverse complement strand
CCCCCGAAACCACTACTCCATGGGTTACCGAGTAGCTCGTCCCGGATCGTCTATTGAAGAAATACTCGTACCCTGGGTAGATGTTGTAATTCCCGGATAGAAAGGACCCTGACGACACGTCGGTACCCTTTACCATGCGCGGAGCGTAACCGATGCCCACGAAAGGATGCGCAGGCACGACAGGGAGCCGATACTTCAGGATAGTTGGGAATTCCCAGGAGTTTGCCCGCTCCCGCGTGATTGAATATGCGCAGCAGCTTGAGAAATAGCCTGTGAAGCCGACCCGGCGATACAGCGCGTCTAGTTCGAGAGAGAAGCGCATCGGGAGGACGATGTCCACCATTGGGCCGACGATGTAGCGTTTCGACTCGGGGCTCAGAGTGCCGCTGACGTCTTCGGTGGTGCGAACGCCAAGTTCAACTCCGAGGGCTATCCGTTGAGCCACAATGCTTTGGCCGCTCACAAAGACAAGCGCAAGAGTACTTACAAATTGAAAGGAGAATCGCATTAGTCAAGGTACAAAAGCAGGTCGTCTTCCAAGCCACAACAGGAGCGCCTGAAGCCTAGCTCAGCCGCGGTTCAGCGCAGCGCGTGACTTAACTCGTCGGAAAGAGCTGTCGGACTCCAATATTTCTCGATGTATTCCACCACCAACTCGGTGCCCTGTTGATGGCTTACGTGAGGCGCGTCCTGGGGACCGTACATGGCATCCGTCAAGTCCCGCAACAGAATGCAGCGTATGCCCCACTTTGTCATTTGCTTGATGGCGAACGTGCGATTCAGGATGCACATGTTGGCGTGGACGCCAGTGTAGAACACTGTCTCGATGCCGCGCGAGCGCAAGAGATTGTAGATTTCCTGCCCACTGTCCGAAATGTAGTCGTCCGGCGCGATCTTCAAACCCGGATGTTCGCAGGTCCATGCCCGATGCGCTTTGTCGCCCGCCGTGTCGCAGCCGCCGTCTGAATCGTCAATAGGCAAGGGCGGCGAGCTGATCTTCATTTCTTTTGGCGGGGCAAATGCCGGCAAGGAGAGCATGCGCTGCCGTTGCGGCGTGTTGGCATAGTAAGACATGGTTTCAGACGGCGCATGGACAATGATCATTCCTTTGCGCCGCGCGGTCTCGAGAACGGGCTCGAGTTTCTTGACCAGTGCGGCCACACGCACATTCGCTCCGGTGCACCAATGCTTATCCCACATATCGCAGACAATGAGTGCGCTCCTGGCCGGAACAAAGGGGCAATCTACGCGCACTTCACTCCATTGATCGCTGCCCCGGAACAACTCCACTCGCGAACGCAAAGCCAGATGGCGCCCGCCGTCCTCCGCGGACCATGCTGCGACACCAACGAAGATCGCTGCTCCTAACAGCCAGGCGCGTTTCATGAACCCTCTACTTTATTCGTCTACCTGGTCAAGCGCAACCGCCGACGGTGGATAAACAGAATGGAGTCCATTTTTGTTCAGAGTGTCAGCTTTCCGCCGGACAGTCGATTCGCGAGCGGGCGGCCACAGGCAGGTTTTTCGGATGCTTTGCCGCGATCTCCACGCGGCCGGGCGCGCGCCGCAGTCTCCTGGTCCGCCAGGAATTAAAACGCCTCATCGATAAGGACGCACCCGTCCAGACGAGAAAGAGCCCGCCCAGACATGAAACGCCAGCGATGGTCTGGCCTGCGACGCCCCAAAGCTCGCCCGTGTGGCCGATTCGGATGAAGCTCCTGGCCGTCACCGGTTCGGGTCCGGCAGCGCCGAAGCTGACTACGTTGCCCGTCCGGTCGAGCTCGAGGTCCGCCGGCTTCGCCGGGCCCGCGTTTCCGCCACCCATGTCGATGAGGAACTCGACGGATTCGGCGGTATCGTCCGGCATCATGAGCGTGATGGCTTTCCATCCCGGCGTCTGCCGCTTGGCGAGCGCCAGCAGCGCGTCGAGTCCCGAGAAGCGCTCCGGTGAAGGTGGGGCGTCATCGTCTTCGGCTTGATCGGCGGACGCGGAGCCGGTTTCCGCGCGCGTCTGCAGGGGCGTGCCCGCGGCGCGGTAGGTCAGCCGCTTGGCCCACGGATACGACATAGCCATTCCGGTCCAGACCATAATCAGGATCGGGACGGCGCTCCAGAGCCCGATCACATTGTGCCAGTTGAACTCGCGCGCCCGGCCCTTCATGTCCGTCCGCAGAAGGGCGACGGCGCGAAGGTGCCGCCATGTCCAACGCCGGGGCATCCACAGATAAAGGCCGAAGACAGTCAGGAATAGAAACACGAAATTCGCCGCGTCGATTACCGCGCGGAATTTCCCGCGGTTCGAACCGTTGACACCGAGCCAGCGGTGCCACCCGCGTACCTCGCGGAAGAAATTGTAAGTGGCCGAAGACGGCTGACCGATGATCCCACCGGTGTAGGCGTCGGCATAGACCGTTCCGGTTTCGCGATCCAGATAAACTTCGACGGGAGCTGTCGAATCGGGGGAAACGGTGGCGTATTCCGGATCGATGCCTTTCGCCGCGCGAACGCCGGCAACGACGCGGTCAATGGACAACGGTTGCGCGCCAGGGAACGGCGGGTGCGACGACACTCCGCGGTGGTCCATGAACTTCTCGATCTGCGACTGGTACGCCATGAGCACGCCCGTGAAGCACATGACGGCGATCAGGAGAGCAGCCGCCAAACCGGCCGCAAGATGCGTCCAGAAAAAAACCTTGCGAAACGCGGTCATCCGCTCTATCAGGCCAAAGCAAATGCTTCGCTGTCAACTTTGTAATGGCTCTGAAACCTGATAGCAAACCTGGAGTCATGACAGCCGGAAAGATTGCCAAACTGGCGTACTCAAAGTACGCTCATCAAACGTCCATGGCCCCATGGCAGCGAAGCTGGCTACGGTACTGTCCCTCATTGTTGTTGTGCTTGCGTCGCCGCAGGTTAACGGTCAGGATACGAAAACTGACCAATTACAAAGCATCCCGCTGACGGTCCCAGCCGGCGTACCGCTCCGGCTGTATCTGACCAAACGCGTTTTCAAACGGACCAATGCACCGGTAGAGGCGAGACTTCTGACGCCGTTGTACGCATTTGATCGTGAGGTGATTCCTCCCGGAACGCCTGTGGTCGGCCACGTCAGCCGCGTTGAGCCGGTTCCGAAATGGGAGAGAATCAGGGCGGTGCTGGGCGGTGACTTCACTCCGCTGCGTGTCGCGCAGATTGAGTTCACTTCGCTGCTGCTCCCTGATGGCCGCACGATGGAACTGCACACTATCGAAAACCCGGGCCTCAAATCTCTCGTGCCTTTAAAGCCACCGAAGCAGCGCGGTCAACATGGACCGGTCAATAATGCCGGAATCCTGAGCGCAGCCAAACAAAACGCCAGGGACCAGATTGACGCCCAGATCGCGCGCGTCAAGAGTATCCCGGACCTGGTGCGCGGGACGGACAAGAAAGAGTGGCTTTACGATTACGCGATGTCCCGCCTGCCTTACCATCCGCAGTCCGTGCGCAACCGAACCCGGTTCGATGCGGAACTCCGGGAGCCGCTCAATTTTGGATCGGAGATCGTGACGCAGGATTCGCTGGCTTTGCTGGGTTCCCAGCCTGCTCCCGGCAGCACCGTACATGCCAGGCTTCTTACGCCTCTTGATTCGATGTCCTCGACTCAGGGCGACAAGGTTGAAGCCGTACTGGAGCAACCATTGTTTTCGAACGATCACAAGCTGATTCTGCCGGAAGGGACGCTGGTAGAAGGGTCGGTGGCGATGACGAAGAGAGCCGGGTGGTTTCATCGCCCCGGGCGTCTCCGGTTTAATTTCCAAGAAGTCAATTTGCCGCCGCAAGTCGCGCAGTTGAAGTTCGCGCCCGGAGGCGGTTCGTCCCAGGAACAGGTGTTGCCGCGTGTGCCGGAGTTACAGTTCCGGACACAAGCCACGCTCAGCGCCGCGGAAGGCGGCAAAGCGCCGCTCAAAGTGGATAAAGAAGGCGGTGTCCAGGCAACAGAATCCAAGACGCGTTTTGTCGGGCTGGCCGCTGCAGTGTTGATTGCGCGCGCCGCGGGCGATAACGAGCGCGAGCGCGGTCCGGGCGGGGCAATTACCGGTCAGAGTTCGAACGTAGGTGGGCGCACTCTGGGGGGAGGGCTGGGCTTCGGGTTGTTAGGTTCGATCGCGGCTCAGTGCTCACCCAACGTCGGGATGGCGCTGGGCTACTACGGTCTGGCATGGAGCGTGTACTCGACGGTAATCGCACGCGGGGCGGAGGTGCAATTCGATAAAAATGCCGTGATTGATATCGGATTCAACCAACGCGAGCCCGCAAAAACAGCGCCGTTGCAGACCGATCACCCCGCGAGCGCGAAGTGATTCCCCTGGGGGGCGTTTGGGTGAATTGATTAGCAGTTTCTGCCGGGTTGCACGTTTGCGATGCAGCTTCTTCATCGGCATTTAATGCGTTTGGAGAAAAGCTCGCATGTCTCGCAGAACCCTGTCCCTGTGGGAGATGAAAACATAATGACTGGCGCCGTGAATCTCATCCACACGGGCTTGAGGAACGCTCTTGCGAAAAAACTCTCGTTGGGCTTTTGCAAACGGCTGCCACAGACCAAAAACCTGATCGAGCCCCTGCCGTGTTGCCGGACCGGCGGTCTTGTAACGAGCGATGAGGTCCGCCGGAGTACGGTATACCGCGTAGATGGCAAGTATCTGAGCACGGACTGCACCATAATCGGGATGTTCCACCATTGTGGCGACGGCACGGATTATCGCTTCGGGTGTTACTGGCCGCAAATATTGCCCGTCAGGGCCGAAGACCCTGGTCGCGCGGATTTCCGATTCGGGCATCCGTATCTCCGTTCGGGCTACAAGAGCACGCACTGCCGCCGGCGATCCCGACTCCCGCGCCTCTGGTGACGACGCCGGCAATTTCGGAAATCTTCCTTCCAGCCGCTGTGCCTCAACCCGATCGTAGGCAGCCTCCAGATAAATCACCTTTCCGACCTTCTCCGGATAAGTCAGAGCAAAACGCGTCATCTCATCACCAGCTATCGAGTGCCCTGCGAGGTGAACGCGTTCGAGTTTCAGGGCCTCGGCAACTCGCGCGATGTCCTTCACCAGGTTGGCCAGATCGTACCCTTGCTCCGGTTGCGCGGAGGCGCCGAACCCGCGGCGCGTTATCGCGAAAACCCGAAAGCTACCGGCAAGTCGAGGGGCAAAATCATCAAAGACGTGTCCCGTATCGCCGTGTCCGGATAGCAGCAGAACAGGCTCCCCCGAACCGCCCCAGTCGAGTGCTTCCAGCTTGACGCCAGGTTCCACTTCAATAAAGCGGACGATGTGCTTTGAGGGGTCTTTCCACTCTGCCGCGAAGACTCCGGGGAGACTTAAAGTGAGCAGCAGGACGGCGAGGACGTTACCTGACGATCGGCAAATCCTGTTCCATTCACGCACCAGCTCAATATACAATTCGCTTGATCCGCTGTAGGCCCTATCCGGGTCACCCGCGGCCGGCGGTTGCCGACTGTCAAGCCACGGATATTCTTGCCGTCTTAAAAAAAGATTGATTCCCTATATTTAATTTGAATTTGCATCCTCTTATAATCGAGGAATTGGAAATTAAGGCTGGCTGAACGCGCAATGTGTTCGGCAT
>JAOAPQ010000212.1 GCA_025462965.1 Bryobacterales bacterium | reverse complement strand
GCCGGCGCCGTACGTCATTCCGACTCCCGAGCTGAGATAGACCCATTCACGATAGTTTTGCGGCCACACCAGTTCGCCCTTTGCGGTGAACTGTGGCGTGCTGGATGGGTCCTGAGCGCTGGCCGCCATCAGGAAGGCAAACAAAGGTAGAAATCTATTCATAGCGGTAACCACGATCGTAACTTTTTATCTTATTGCAATTGCGGCAGTTGTGGATTTCCGGGGCACAATGCACCGGAACCGGCCTCTATGCTCTTGGGTGGAAGGACCCATAGTGCACCAGCAACGAGTTATCCTCGCGTACAAGAACTTCGCCGCCAACCGGCATGTTAGCCACATCGGTCTCGGTGTGACAGCTATGAATTCAGCAAAGTTTCTGCGTTCCGCGGGCATCGACACCGAGGTGTGGGCCGTCGTGAGCGCGCAGGACCTGGGCAGCCGTCTGGCCGCCGCGCGTAAAGAAAACCCCGTCTCGCACGTGGTGATCTCAGCGCCTTGGATCGCGACCCTGGAGCTCGCTACCTTCGCGGCCGGGTTTCCCGAGACACAGTTCTGCGTAAATTGCCATTCCAACCTCGGATTTCTGCAGGCTGACCCGAACGCGATGCGGCTTGTGCGCGAAGGCTCCGACCTGGAGCGCCAAACCTGGAACTTCCGCATCGCCGCGAATAACCAGCGGCTGGCGAAATGGGTCACGAATGCTTATGGCGTTCGCTCGACATGGCTCCCGAATCTGTACCATCTGGACGCGGCGTCGAAGATAGGGCGCGCGCCATTCCAGGGAGGGATTCTCCGCATCGGCGCCTTCGGTGCGACGCGGCCTCTGAAAAACTTCATGACGGCTGCGGGAGCGGCGGTACAGATAGCGGCCGCGATGCGCAGCGATGTGGAGTTGTGGATGTCTTCCGGGCGCAATGAGGGCGGCGGGTCGGTCATGGACGCAATCCGGCAGATGATACAGGGGCTCCAGTACATCAAGCTGGTGGAGACCGGCTGGCAGACGTGGCCGCAGTTCCGGCAGACGGTCCGCTGCATGCATCTGCTCCTGCAGCCGAGTTATACCGAGACCTTTAATGTGGTGACGGCAGACGGCATCGCGGAGGGGGTTCCGTCCGTTGTTTCCGAAGCGATCGAATGGGCGCCCGCCGGGTGGAAGGCGCGGGTGGACGACGTGGACCACATCGCGTGCACGGGCGTGCGGCTTCTGCGCGACCGCTCGGCGGCGCGGAAAGGCCTTCGCGCGCTGGAGAATTACAACAAGAGAGCGTTGGGGGCCTGGCGGGAGTTCCTGGGGCGGTAAGGGTGACTCCTCGCGTCATCACTGGCCTCGGCGTGCCTGCATGTTAATCTAGAAAACGTGTACGCTGCCAGTTTCGAAACCGCGTCGCGCGGTTCTCTCGCCTTTGCAAAACGAGAGATGGTGCCAACCGTTCCCGAAATTGTATTCATATTGATACTGAGTGACTATTGCTGTCTTTTGTGAAGGTGGCCGCCGTTACAGGATTCATCCCGATCAAAAATCTAAGACAGCATGGCAGCTAGTGCTACTTAGTCCTCTGATCGCGGGCTTCAAGGACAATCGGCTACTTAAACTGGCGCTCCGCGAAGGCGGCCCGGATGCGCCGAAGAAGCGTTGCGTAGTTCTATAGGGAGACAAGAGTGGCAGCAAAGCAGATCATCGTGCGTTGTTTGCGAGAGGCTGGGCTGATTCGGGCCGCGGATCAAGTGCGGCTCTACGCCGAACTTGCCCGCATGCGCAAACGCCGGGCCGCCTTTCGTCGTGCCAATCCCTCATTTCGTTTGCCACCCGTGGCCTTGGCGTATGATGCCTTCGGCTCGCTCGATCCAGATGGCTATCAAACACTCGGCCTGCATCACGCCAAGCTGATCGCCGGACTGATCCAGAAGTATCTGCCCGCGCCGGGGCGAATCTGTGACTGGGGCTGCGGCCCGGTTCGCATCCTGCGCCATATGCCTGACTTGTTCCCAGCGGGAACGCAATTGGTAGGCCTGGACTTCAATCGTGACACGATCACGTGGTGCCGCGCGAACTTTTCTAACATTGACTTCCGGCAGAACGATCTGCGTCCGCCTCTCCCCTTAGATTCAGGCAGTGTTGACGCGCTCTATTGCATATCGGTTTTTACTCACCTCTCCGAGGAGATGCACTTCGCGTATGCCGAAGAACTACAGCGAGTGCTGCGGCCCGGCGGTCTGGTCATTGCCACCGCCCATGGGGATCGCTACCGAGATCGCCTACTGCCGGACGAGGCGCGGCGGTACGACGCGGGGGAACTGGTTTGCCGAGGGAAAACGCAAGAAGGAAAGCGCATGTTCGCAAGCTTTCACAGCCCTTCCTTCATGCGGCAGAGGTTGTTCCGCCAATTCGATGTACTGGAACACGATTTCTCATCGAGCGCGACCGGGTTTCACCAAGATGATTGGGTTGCTAGGTCTAAATCGTGACCGGCCATACCGACCCGGTTCGACGGGACTCGTGCCGTCCATCCCCGCCCCGATTTCCAATAGAGTTCCGTGCACGGGCGTGCGGCTGCTGCGCGACCGGTCGGCGGCGCGGAAAAGATTGCGCGCCGGAGAATGAAAGCAAGAGAGCGTTGGCGGCTTGGCGGGAGTTCCTCGGACGGTAACACGCTACTTCAGCGTCACGGCTTCGCAGTTCTCGCGATATTCCGTTCGAAGGCGGCGGCTCTGCCAACGAAGATATAAAGTCACACCAGCCAAACCGATGGACGCGCCCGTGGCCACGTCGGCCGTTGACATCGGGCCCCCCCGATGAAGGAAGGCTATCAAATAAATTGCTCCAACGTCCAAGGCGAGTTGGATAACGAAACACATCAGAACGTGCATGCTGCGGCCGAACGCCAGCAGGGTGTAGTACGCCTGAACGGCCCACAGACTGCAGTAGGCGCCGACGAGCATGATACGGAACGCGGGCGGAAGGGCCGGAGAAAACCTCGGTCCCAGCCATAATTTCAGTGCCCATTCGGCGCCAATGAACATGATTACGTGTAAGGCAGTACCCCAATACAGGATAAACCGCGATCCCGCCTTCTCGGCCGAAACGAGGCGCTGATGAATTGCCTCGGAACCGCTTGCCTGCAGACTGCTAAGAGCAGGAAGAAGCGGCCGGAACCCTATCTCGAGAAAGTTTCTGATCTTCATCGTCCCGGTATAGGCGATGTCATAGATCGGGATCGCCGACACGCCGATAAATCGCGAGATCAGCACCCGGTTGATCGGGTTGACTAGCATCCCTACAACGGAACCGCTAAAGACCCAGGATCCGAATTTCAACAGCCGCACAAGACGCTTCTGATCCACTGCGATATCGCTTAGGCGGCCAGATCTTGTGATACTGCGGATTAGCACCAAACTGACTATGTTGAGAAAAACGTAAGCTGCGGCGTTGCCAGCCACGAAGCTCCAAAGACTCCAGCCCATTTGGAGGCCGATAAGCGTGACACATAGGCTCACAACTTGAGAAGCGGTTTGCGAATAGTTCACCAAGTCATACCGACCTAACCCGCCGAGCGCCGCGTTAAGGGCATCGATCATGATTACATATACCGATACACAGGAGAGGTAGGGCAGCATGGAATACACAATCAGATAGCTCTCGCCTTTTAATCCAAAAAGCGCCACGATCGGAGATCGAAACAGCCAAATGACGCAGACGAGAAGTGCTCCCCCTAAGCTCAATGCAAATACTGCGGAAGTGATGTATCTGTAAACCCCGGCTATATCGTGGTTGGCGAAATCTTCCGCCACCAACTTGAGAAGGGCGGGAGAAATCCCGAAATTCCCTAACTGCACCATAATCAGTACGGTAGAGAGTATCAGCCACAGCCCATATCTCTCATATCCCAGGTAGTTTAAATATAACCTGTAGCCGACCACTGTAATTAGGGCGCTGAGTATGTTGGCCCCAAGCCCGGACACAATGTTCAATTTCAACTGAGAGCCGACAACCCGGTCGAACCTCAACTGTAACGCTCGTATGGCTAGGCGCGCCGCGGACATGGGCGTCTCTTAGAACTGCTCGCGCTCCCGCCGGTTTGAAAATGGAGCGAGGGAACCGGAGGGCGTCATTGTCATGGCGGAGTTGATGGCTGCTTCAAGTGTACGGTATTCCTCATCCTCTAGCGGCCACCCACGCCGGTGCCGGACAGCGGCGGCGAACGGTGGAAGGGTTTTTGCTTCGTACGCTCGGATGATTTTTCGTCACCGTCGTTCGCTGTCCCGAAGACTCTCGGCAGGTCTACCCTCGCGGCTCAAGCACCATCCGAACTTCCAGAATAACTTGAATGCACTCGCAACCTGCCATCTGGCAAAGCGGCTGAACGGCTCTTTTACTCCTTGACGAAGATGGGCATGCTCAGCATGCGCTCCCGGAACATAGCCCACCCGCCAGCCCCCGTGCCATAGCCGCAGGCAAAGATCCAGATCCTCCCAATACATGAAATACGACTCATCCATCGCGCCAATAGCTGCGATCGCTTCCCGTCGCAAGATCATGATTGCCCCCGTCACCCAATCCACGTCGGCTTCGGTGGCATGGTCCCAGTCTTTCATCAGGTAGTGTTCCATCCTGCCCGGGAAAACGCTTTCGAGCCGGAAGAACCGGGCGCCGAGCATAACGGGAGTGGGGAACCTTCGGCAGGAGTGCTGTAAGGTACCACCCGCGTTCAGCAATCTAGGCCCGGCCAGTCCGGCCATCGGATGGCTGTCCATATAAGCCACCAGATTCTCAAGCAGCCCCGGAAAGCAGATCACATCGGGATTCAGCATCATGGCGTAGCGGCCGCGCGCAGCGGTGCGCAGCCCCAGATTGGCGTTTGCCGCATAGCCCATCGGCACACGATTGGGGCGCGCAGTAACACCGCGAAAGCGGCCGTCCAACCATTCCGTCAATCCATCGTCCGGGGTGTTGTCGATCACTAAGACCTCGATACTGACCTTGTCGGGGAGCGCGGTCAGAGACTCAATGCACTTCTCGATAATGCCCCGGTGGTGATGGTTGACAATAACGACGGAAAGATCCAGCATTTACGGCGTCTGTCAACGCGCCACGACTGTCTGGACTAGCCTCGTCAGCCTTGCCGCCACGTCATTGATTTCGTAATGTTCGCGGAAGCATTGCAACGCGTTCGCGCGCATCCGCTCGCGCATTTCGAGTGGAGCAGAGATCCATCGCTCCAGGATTTCGGCCGTCCCTGCCACGGTATTCTCGGCAACGAATCCTGCCTGCGCGGCCTCGATCTCACGCCAGACCGCCGCCCTGTTGGATATCAGCACCGGCAAGCCGCACGCCAGCGCCTCCACGATCGAGATACCGAAGTTCTCGAAGTTGGTCGGCAGAATATAGGCGTCCGCCTTCCGGAAAAACGCCCACTTATCCTCGCCGTAGACGGGTGCGCTCCAGGTAATCTGCCCTGCGGCGCCAAGCAATTCCGCCTTCTGCACGAGTTCCGCCTTCCAGCCGATCTCATCCGGTCCCACGATCAGCAGATGGAGGTCGGGATACTTTGCCGCGACCCGCGCAAAAGCAGCGATCAGCGTATCGCATCCCTTCTGCGGGTGCAGGCGCGCCAGGAACAGGATGACGCGCTTGCCCAGGAGTTCTTGCGGCCACGCCGCGGGCACATTGGGAAGGCTTTCCGGGGCTCCCGGGGGTGCGGCGATTCCGAGACCTAAAATCTCCTCCTTGCAAACCAGTGGATGGAAATTCGCGGACCCGAGTAAACGCTCCTCCTCGCACGTGAAGAGAACCATATTGGCGTCGCGCAATACCTTACGCTCTACGAACGCCCACATTAATATTTTCTTCAGGCGTTTCCAAGCGAAGGCATTGTAATACGGATCCAGCATCCCGTGCAGATAAATCACATAAGGAACATTGAGACCCCGCAGGCCGCGCCAAACGCCAGCGCTGATATAGCGCCACACTCCGTGAATGATGAGGATATCGTATTCCCGGGCGTGTTCTTTCAACCAGCCTACAAGATACTTGTTATACAGGTAGTAAGTTATCGAAGGCCCTGGCCAGTGCGCAACCGCTCCCCACTTTTCCATCCATTCCGGCTTAGGCTCCACAAGGGTAAGTACCTCAACCGCGTGTCCCTGCTCCAGCAGCGAAACAGTCAGAAGTCTCGCCGCCTCGACACTGCCCCCCCAAGCCGGATTCAGATCGGCGACGCAGTGCAACATTTTCATAGCAATGTCAAGGCGGATAGCCACATAGTGAAAATGACTAATGTTTCCGCGTTTCCAGCCTCAGTTGCCTCGCGCCTTCGCCAACTCGAAAATACCAGAAAGCGTTGAGCTACTTGCGCACGTGCATGGGGCATACAACCGGCTCGGCGGTCGGACAAAGTACTCAACTGGTCCATATCTAACGACGAATACCCGCCGCGCCGGCTACACGCAATAGAGGCCGGGCCGGATAAGCTCCATCTGTCCGTCGGGAAGCCTTTGCTTCTTGTTGTTCCGCGCGCAAGTGACAGATGATCGCAAGCGCGAACGCGATTTCAACCCGAACAAGTCCATTAAGAGGACTTAAAAAGAAGGCCCATGTCATATTCAACAGCCAAAATAGAAAAATACCAGACAGCTTGTCCACTCTCCGTCTGAGTAACATTATGAAAGTGGAAGCTAAGCGGAATCCGTAGTACAGAAAGAAGAAAACCGCTAGGATTCCTCCTTCATACCACGCCTGCAAAATTTCTGAATGCCCTGTAAATCTATCGTTCCTTCCTGCCGCGTTGCGATTAACTCCCCTGGATTCCATAGCCTCGTCGCGCCATGCTTCCATCTGCGGATCCGAAGACCACGATCCGCTACCGATCAAAGGCGACCGCATAATGCCCTTCATCAACGCAATACTTGTCCCCAGTCGCCATGCGTTGGAGGCATCACGCCGTTCAGCATGCCCTTCCTGACTTACCAAATACACGTATGCCAATACCCCCGCGCATCCCACGGCGCTAACCGAAAGCACCCGCTTGTCTACTATCCTGCCCGAGGTTGTCCGTCTTGTCGCTAAGAAAATCGCACCGAGGACGAAACACATCCCGCCTAGCGAGCGATAGTCAAGAAAAACGTGAAGTGCGCCGAGGGCAATCATGGCGTATCCGACTAAACGGACACGAAGTTTCGTCATAGCAAGCACACACAGAATGGCAAGGGTGAGCGGTATCGCGGCACCGAATTTCCATTGGTCTTTGAACCCCTCGCCCAGTATGGGAGCATACACCGTGACCCAAACCACATACCGCGACACTCCGTATCCGATCAAAAACGACGGGATGGCTGAGCTATTCCTCCTGACTAGATAGTAGATGGCGACAAAGTCAGTCATAATGAAGACGACTTTCGACCAGCCGCGGACATAATCTTCCGCGGGAGTGTGGCGGATCAAATCTGATGTCACATATCCCGTGAGCATGAGCGCCAACAGCACAAGGAAACGCGTCGCTGTCGGGCTCCAGAACGATTCCCTTGCCATCTTGGTAAAAGCCACCGAGGTCGCTACGGCCAGTAGCGCCACCTCACCGATGTACACGATCCCGATTGACTGGAACGGGATCGGGGTCAAACAGCCAAGGAAGAAAGCAGCGATCGCACGGAAGTTAACGGTCATTTCCAGCAAGCCGCCGGTGCTTCTCGGGTATTGGGTTCTGTTAATCACCGTGCTCATCTGAGTAGCGTCTGACCCGCCGGCGCAAGAACATGTGGGTCTGCCACTCTGACAAAGATCGCATCGGCGAACAAAATCGCTCCAGTTGCCCGCTCGTAGCCGTTTCCAATCATCCCTTGCAATCGAAAGCCGAGGCCCACCATCATCGTGTTGATAACGTCGAAAAGAGCCTGATTCTCGTATAGTTCCACAAAGCTGACTTCTGAGATTACGACTTCCGCGCCCCGAATTAGGTTGCGCCCCGCTTCTATTACCTTGTTTTCATAACCCTGAACATCCAGCTTGACCATGTAGGGGCGCTCGATTCGACGGCCCGCACCCCACGAATCCAGCGTCTGCATCTGGACTGTTGTCTTTCGCCGTTCAGTGGTCTCGGGCCAAGCCTCTAAACTTCTTGCGGCAACGGGCAGCAAAGACGACGCGGCCGAAAAGCTGTTCTCTTCGAATTCAGCCCAGCCGTTCTTGTCGCCGAGTGCGAGTTGAAAAGCTTCGAAATTGCTATCGCCCCGCATTAGCACGCGCATTTTGGCCATCGGACCGGGAAGAGGCTCAAAGCTGTAGATCATGGCGGTAGGTAGAGTCGTTCTCACTTCCCGCGCGAACTGCCCCTCATTCGCCCCAATGTCCACGACTGTGCGAATGCCGAGCCGCTGCAGAAACGCGAGTGGATCGCGCTTAATCTTTAAATCAATCCCGACTCGGCCCGCCGCATTTTTTACGGCGCCTTTGAGGCGGTAACTGAGATCCTTAGGCGACCCCAATGAGGTGCCTCCGTCTATTCTCCGATTGTCTCAGTCGGTTGTTCGCAAGCGGTGCAATTCGAAGATATCGGCGGATATACGTAACGCCGGGAGAATCGGCCGGTGCGAAGAATGCGGGGCTAGACCTCTTCCTCCTGATGGAGAGCAACACATTGAAATACTATCAAGCCGGGCCAGCGGAACGCGAGCGGCTTGATCGCTGCGCGGAGGCTCTACTCACACAAAACCAGATAATGCCGCCTAAGATAATATAGCAGCTTGGCCGCCCTCGCGTGCCACGGCGAAAGCAGAGCATACCCGGCGCTGAAGACCTTGCTGGATCCGTTACCGCCCTGGGCGGCCTTTCGTCGCAAGTCCGCAATGCTTGTGGTGGAAAAAGTTCCGGCATCCGCACCCCACGGCGGGAGGGTAGCGTGCCCCCGAGGAAGCACGCGACTTCTGCTCCCGAAGTGGCTGGAGGCGACGATTCAAGAAACTGGTATCCTTTTTGAGGCGGCATCGAGGCGCACCAGGATTTCACGTTTTCAAAGCCACAGGACTAGGATGAATTTAGATGAGGGCCGCTACTCTCAAGCAGGCTAAACCACCCAGGAGCGTCCGACGATAACTGAGTGAAAAGAAATAGTATTCAGCGTTACATAGTCCTTTCCGACTTGGAAGAACGCGAAACGTGCCCGGCCTGCCAATGCCCGAAAGCTACTGAGGTGGCGAAGCGAACGCCTTTCAGAAGACGAGAAGTTTTGCCGATCGGGATTGTTGAGATCAGTAGGGAGGTATCGATCGCCCGAAAACTTCTACGATGTCAGCAATGCACTCTGTGCTACGTCTCCCATGTCTTGCGTGAATCCACGATGCGGGAGATTACAGAGTTCCCGATTGCATCTGGCCGGTGGGGAGGAAGTACTCGGCCCGGATACCGCCGCTCGAAGACAGCAATTGAAAGTTTTTCAAATCGCGTGAATCAAGTGATGGATGTGGGTGCGCATATAGGCTTATTTTTAGATAGTCTTGGCACCGACATCGACAAAACTGCACTTGAGGCGAATGCGGCGAGTTGCGAGGAAATGCTCAAACGCGGCATTAAGGTCATCGTTGGAACCCTCGAGTCGACTGAGGCCCCGCTATCTGGCTTCGACGCCGTGACCGCTTTGGATGTTCTTGAGCACTTCTACAGCCCGGCTCGTGCCGTTGCGTCCATCGCGCGGTCGCTCAAGCCGGGTGGTCTGTTCATTTTCGAGACCGGCACAACCGAATGCCGTGGTGCCTCGCTTTTGCGTAGTGGCTGGTACTACTCTAACTACCTTGAACATTTTCAGATGTTCAACAGCTTCTCACTGGATACGTTGCTGTCGCGTTTTGGATTTGAGCGCGTGTCCTTGGTCAAGGTATATCACGACGACAGAACCTATCCGCAGGTCGCGAGAGCGCTGGCTCGAATGATGCCATTCCTAGTCACTACCCTTTTTGGTTGCTATTCGGGCGGATGGGACCGTCTTTGCCGCGCCGTCAATGCAGGAAGTCTCGCGAGCCCCCCATCGACCGGGCTTCTCGAAAAAGATCATCTCTTTGGCGTCTATCAACTCCGGAACGGAGCAAGCTGAAAGTCTTAGTTCCTTCCAGTCCATCGTCTCTCTTCCGCGCCCATTGGCATCACTCTCTTGATCGCTAGCGCAGCGACTCTACCCCAAGCAAATATCGGTAATGCCGCCCAAAATTGAACTTGTACAGTAGTTTGACTGCCTTCGCGTGCCACGGCGAAAGTGGAGGATACCCGGCATCAAAGATCTTCTGCTGAATCCGAGGATGCTCTTTCGCATCCATTGCGAGGAACCGTTTCGACCCGGTAATCGTGCTCTCATGATGGCGATGGTCGCCCAGCAGTTTTCGCACATACCCGACCTTTGCGCCTCCGAGCACCATGTCGACGATCAACTCTGAATCCCAGTGCACCGAATTCCGGGGATTAAAACCCCCGACGCGCTCGAACGCTTCTCTGCGAAAAAAAGTAGCTTGCTGCCAGATGAAGCATGCCCGGTAAGCGAACTTGCGCAGGTCGATCTCGTCCGGCGTGCGGTTCCGAATGTCTGGGCGGCCGTTCTTGTCAATCATCCGCACCGCTCCGCAGAGCACGTCCACCTCGGGATTGGCATCGAAATAGTCGAGAACGAAATCCAGAGCCCCCGGGCAAAAGCGGTCATCTGAGTTGATGTAGCCGAACACATCGCCATCGCAGAGAGCGAACCCCTTGTTTAGCCCGTCAGCAGGCCCCAAGTCCGGTTCCAGAACCACATACGAAAATCTGCTCCGATGCGTCTCGATGATTTGCCGCGATTCATCGGTGCTGCCCGGGTCGACAATTACGTACTGCAGTCGATCGGGGCTGGCGCAGTTGACGGAAAGAATCGCGTCTGTCAGATATCGAGCTTGGTTAAACGAAATCGTTACGATGGAAATCCTTGATCTCGCTGTCATGGACCGTTACGCTTTTCCGCGGCGTACCGCTGCCTCAAAGGCCTCTTCACAACGGGTCCTTTTGCGCCAGCAAGTCGTTAGTGTGGAGAATCATGCGTGCCCTGCCAGCGAGATCATGCCGGAATTGTTGTGATACCGATCGCGTGCTTGCCATGGAACGTCCATCGGGCCGCAACGAGTCTTAATAGGATTGGAATCACCGACTCCCCGCTTCTCTGATCATAGATTGCGCCTGCCCCCACCGTGGTTAGCCGGAGGCGGATAACGCGAACTCCAACCCGGTGGAAAATAGTGCTGAGCTAAGAACGCGGTCGAATGAACCTCAGTATACCGCGGCTTCACAGTCATGTTCCCAGATCAAACAACTACGGGGGCAGAAACAGAATGCGTGCTGAAGGTCACCTTGCGTCCGCTTTGGCAATAGCAGGCCCCAAAGGAGAGTGGTAGTCTTCACTGACTGAATGAATTACTCTGCGATTACCGTTTGTGCTCTCCTATTGCCGACAGCTTTCGGGTTTCAGGCGCCAACACTCCCTATCCCGGTCGGATATACGCAATTCGAGAATTCACATCCCTTTCCAACGGGACTGCGCTCCCGGCATACTGCACCGCTTGTCCGGGCAGCATCGACGAGCCAACCCCTCTCATTTATAGCCATTACGCCGTGCCGGATCATGGACACTCGGGCTTCAGGCGGAAAAACAGGCGCGTTCGGCCCACCGTCCTTGGCGGGTGGGCAAGCTCGCAAGGTGCTCATTCCCAGTAGTTCATGCGGCATTCCCGCTGCCGCGGCGTACTCTTTGAATTTCGGCTTGATTGCAAATGGCCCCGTAGGATATCTTGCCGCATGGCCTGACGATCAGCCCTATCCCGGTACGGCAATTGCGAGCCTGACTCAGGCAGGTGTGGTGAACAACGCTGCAACGGTTGCGAGCGGGTCGGACGGCGGCATTCAGGTCTTAGCGACCAATCCGGCGGATTTGATGATTGATGTTTACGGCTATTTCATACCTGTCGCCCAAGGAACCCCGAGCGGATCTGTATTGGCAAATGTCAAATCGTTCAACGCCAGGGGTGATGGAGTCACCGACGATACAGCTGCGATTCAGGCCGCGATCAATTCGCTGCAATCCACCAACGGGGGAACTCTGTATTTCCCATGCGGAACTTACAGCTTGACAGGAGTAACGTTCCCGGTTCCTTTCTACAGCGTAACTGGGGCAAATCGATCGTGCGTAGTCCTGAATAATTCTACAGATAACTTCACGATGACATACTACAGCCCGCTCGGGACTAGTGGTTATGAGCAGGAACAGTCCTTTGTTTTCGATCGGTTCACAATAAATGCCAAAAATGGCATTAAAATAAACCAAACCCTAGCGGACTTCAGCGGGAAGACAGACAACTATGACATGCAAGGGATTCTGGCGGGCCCGAGCTTTACGAACCTCACTCTAACGGGAAAATACTACGCGGGGCTCGACCAGGATTACGACACTAGCAATCCGGCGACGCTCTCGAAGCTCACCGGTTATGGCGTCGCCCTTTCGGTAGACAAAGTCTTCGACTCGTTCATAAATAACTGCACATTTCAGCAGCACGGCATAGAATTCGCCGTGGAATACGGGGACGACAATACAATATCGAACAGCCGCCTCGTCAACGGAGCGCGAGTGGTACACATGATTGGCGGGCAACTGCCGTCGTCCTTCTACGGAAGCGTTCTCAAAATTGAGGGAGACGAAGTGGTTGGGTTTCACCGGAATGGATGGGTCTATCTGGATGGAACAAACGGCGTGCTGATCGAGGGTAGTGCATTCGAATCCGGACCAATTCACGCGTGCATCTACATACAAACCAACAACGATTTCGACACGCGCGTGCAAAATAATCAGTTCACATACAACAATCTGGTTGGCTTGGACGGCCCGTTCTTGAGTTTCAATCCGGCGTTTGGCTTGCTCGTCTCTGGAAACGTCGGGATTGGCTTGACGGAGATGAAACATGACTACTGGAGCTACTACCGTCCCATTTACGCCAGCTTTTTAGACAACGGTCCGGACTTCTTAAACCCCGCGGATGCTCCGGCCGCCAGTTTTGCAAATCCCCTAAATCCATTGCTCTTCAGCGCCAACAACATGACGAGCATTGGCGGTCAGGTCGCTCTCTCGTTTCCGTGGGTGAAATCGGCTGTTACCGGACGCTACGTGCTCAACCAATCGTTCCTTGTAACCAACTTCAGTCCGAATACCGGAGCCCAGAGCTACACGTTGCACGAGATCGGAAGGCAGAGCAGCGGAACCGGTCTGGCTCACACAACCGTAACCTATACTGAGCAAGGCGTGACGACCGTTTTGCTGGACA
>JAOAPQ010000194.1 GCA_025462965.1 Bryobacterales bacterium | reverse complement strand
GAACTCGATGGAGAGCCGGTCGAGCGCTGGCGGCCGATTGCGGTGAGCGCCGGCTCAGTGCTCCGCTTGCATACGGTCAGCGGGGCTGGGAGCCGCGGATATATCGCGGTGCGCGGCGGCATCGATGTTCCGGATTACCTGGGAAGCAAGAGTACTTTCATCCTGGGTAAGTTCGGCGGCCATGCGGGGCGGACGCTGCGCGCGGGAGATCTGCTCAGGTTCGGCCCGGGCGATGCGCCAGGTGAGCCGCAAGCCTGCGCCGACCCTCCGAAGTACGGCAACCACTGGGAGATCGGTGTGCAGTACGGGCCGCACGGCGCGCCCGATTTCTTCACGGAGCGTGACCGTGAGACGCTGTTCTCAACCGATTGGACGGTTCACTATAACTCCGACCGCACCGGCGTTCGGCTGATCGGGCCAAAGCCGGAATGGGCGCGCAAGGATGGCGGCGAAGCCGGGTTGCACCCATCGAACATCCACGATAACGCTTATGCGATCGGTGCAGTGGATTTCACTGGCGACATGCCGATCATCCTGGGTCCGGATGGACCGAGTCTCGGCGGATTCGTCTGTCCCGCGACGATCGTTCACGACGAACTGTGGAAGATCGGCCAAGTGAGAGCGGGCGACACGATCCGGTTACAACGGGTCGACAATGAACCCGCGACACTCAGGCGGAACGGCGCGTCTATCGTGCGCGCGAGCGGCGACCGAAATCTGTTGATCGAATTCGGACCGAATCGTCTTGATTTCGCGCTGCGCCTGCGGGCCCATGCGGTGATGCAGTGGTTCGAGCGCAACCCCGTGGCGGGAATCATCGACCTGACCCCGGGCATTCGCTCCCTTCAAATCCATTACGACGGGGCGCGCGTGAGCAGAGATGCTCTGCTCGATGCGCTGGCTACGGCGGAGCGCGAGCAAGAGAGCGTCGAAGATATGGCGGTGCCTTCGCGCGTTGTGCATCTGCCGCTCTCGTGGGATGATCCGGCGACACAACTCGCGATCGAGAAGTATACGCGCTCGGTGCGGCCCGACGCGCCATGGTGCCCGAGCAATATCGAATTCATCCGGCGGATGAACGGGCTCGATTCAATCGACGCAGTTCATCGCATCGTCTTCGACGCGAGCTATCTGGTGTTGGGATTGGGCGACGTGTATCTCGGCGCGCCGGTCGCCACGCCAATCGATCCACGCCACCGGCTGGTGACGACTAAGTACAATCCGGCGCGTACGTGGACGCCCGAGAACGCGGTGGGAATCGGCGGCGCGTACCTCTGTGTATATGGCATGGAAGGGCCGGGCGGGTATCAGTTCGTGGGCCGGACGATTCAAATGTGGAACCGCTACAAGGTGACGCGCGACTTCGTTCCGGGGCATCCGTGGCTGCTTCGTTTCTTCGACCAGATTCGCTTCTATCCCGTAAGCGCGGAGGAACTCCTGCATCTGCGTGACGATTTTGCGCAGGGTAAGTTCAATGTGCGGATTGAGCCCGCGCAATTCCGGCTGCGTGAGTACAACGCGTTCGCGGAATCGATCCGCGGTGAATCCGAGGCGTTCAAACAAAAGCAGCAAGCCGCATTCGAAGCGGAGAGAGAGCGATGGAAGGCGGCCGGACAAGCGGAATATGCGGGCGAGGCGGTATCCGATGCCCCGGTCCCAACGGGCGAGGACGGCGTTCCCGCGGGCTGCGAGCCCGTGCGCGGCTCCGTAACGGCGAACATCTGGAAAGTGCTGGCCAAACTGGGCGAGTTCGTGAAGCAAGGCCAGAATCTGATCATTCTGGAAGCGATGAAGATGGAGATCGTAGTTACAGCGCCGGTTAGCGGACATATGGTGGAGCTGCGCTGCGCGGAAGGCACGCTAGTTACAGGCGGCCAGATAGTCGCTGTTATTCGCACCGAGGAGTAGGACACTGATCACAAGCCTTGATATCGAGTCATTGCGCGGCGCGCGCCCTTCGGAGGTGGTGAGAGAGGTCTATCGCCGCATCGACAAGCAGGGTAAGCGGCCGGTATGGATCGAGCTCGTTCCGGAATCCGCGGCGCTTGCGCGCGCGGAAGAACTGGAGGCCTCGGCCGATGCGCGCGCGCTGCCGCTTTACGGAGTACCGTTTGCCGTCAAAGACAACATCGATGTGGCGGGAATGCCGACAACTGCGGGCTGCCCCGCGTTTGCATACACGCCCGCGAAATCCGCGACAGTGGTGGAGCGGCTTCTTGCGGCGGGCGCCATCCTGATCGGAAAAACCAATCTGGATCAATTTGCGACGGGACTGGTGGGCGTCCGTTCGCCATATGGAGCTTGCAGCAGCGTGTTTGACGCGAGCCATATTTCGGGAGGCTCAAGCGCGGGCTCGGCGGTAGCGGTAGCGTCGGGGCTGGTTTCGTTTTCGCTGGGGACGGACACGGCGGGTTCGGGCCGGGTGCCGGCTGCATTCAACAACATCGTTGGATGGAAGCCGACGCGCGGCGCAGTCAGCGCTGCGGGCGTGGTGCCGGCATGTCGCACGCTGGACTGCGTTTCGGTATTTACCTTGACGAGCAGCGATGCGCTGCAGGTGATGAAGGCCGCGTCCGGTTACGACGCGCTCGATCCATTTTCACGAGTGGGGCAGGAGCCTTCGCCATGGCTGGGCGGTCCGTTTCGGTTCGGAGTTCCGTCGAAGGGGCAGCTTGAATTTTTCGGAGACGACGCGGCCGCGGAGTTGTTCGCTCGCGCGGAGGAGCGGCTGGCGGAACTCGGAGGGACGCGCGTCGAGATCGATTTCGCGTTGTTCCGTGCGGTAGCAGAGCTGTTGTATTCAGGACCGTGGGTCGCCGAACGGCTGGCCGCGATCCGCGAGTTCTTTGAGCTGCACGAAGCGGAGATGGACCCGACGGTGCGCGCGATCCTCGGCGGTTCGACCGGCTACAGCGCCGTGGATGCTTACCGCGCAATATACCGGCTCGCCGAACTCAGGCAGAAGAGTGAGGCTGAGTGGCGCCGCATGGACGTGATGCTGCTGCCGACGACGGGCACGACGTACAAGATCGAAGAGGTGCGAGCCGAACCAATCAAGTTGAACGCGAACCTGGGCTTCTATACGAACTTCGTAAATCTTTTGGATCTGGCAGCCGTTGCGGTTCCGGCCGGGTTTCGTTCGAACGGATTGCCGTTTGGGGTGTCGCTGATCGGCCGGGCGTGGACGGATTCGGCGCTGCTCACGTTGGGGGATCGCTTGCATCGGGCTGGTTCTTCGGAGTTGGGCGGGACGAAAAAGGCGTTGCAGGAAACGCCCGCGATGACAGCGGGCACTCCTCCCGGCTGCGTACTGGTAGCAGTTCTGGGCGCGCATTTGACGGGCCAGCCGCTCAACTGGCAGCTTAGAGAGCGGGGCGCGCGGCTGGTGAGAACGTGCCGCACCGCCCGGGGATATCGATTCTACGCGTTGAGTGGGACGAGCCCGGCGAAACCGGGTCTGGTGCGGGACCAGTTGATGGACGGGCCCGGCATTGAGGTGGAGGTTTGGGCAGTACCGGAAGCGCGGTTTGGCGGCTTTGTGGCCGCGATTCCACCGCCGCTATCGATCGGGTCGGCGGAGTTGGAGGACGGAGAAGTGGTGAAATGCTTCCTTTGCGAGCCTTATGCGATTGGGAGCGCGGAGGAGATCACGGAGCTTGGCGGCTGGCGGGCTTATCTGGCGCGCGAAAGCAAAGACGTCGGGTGAACGGCGTCAATATCGTATCGTCCTTGACCGACTCACGCCACGCGGCCGCACACTCGACAGGCGAAAGAGAGGTCGCCGCGCGCGAAGGCATCTGCTCCCGAAGCAGATGCTCCAGGTATTACGGAAAGCGCAAGGCGGTGGGCCTGAGCCTAGGCAACCAAGTCGGCTTCGATGTCGGGCGGCAGATCGATCATCACTCTCATACGATTCTGTGACGGTAGCACAATCACTAATACACATACGGATTGACGTCCAGTGTCGAGGTAAATCTCGTCTGGTTACATAGATAGACGTCGCCGGTAAAGTAAACGCCGGGCTTGGTGATCGTCTGAGCAAATCGGTACGTTCTGCGAAGCATCTCAACATCCATTTGCACGGGAGCCTCATCGGGTTGATAGGTCGTCCCGTATGTGTAGAATGTCCCGTCCTTGCGCATCTCTACGTGACAACCAACAACGTGCGTAATTGGGTATTGATCGGCGAATTTGATCAATCTCGCCATGCTGGCGAGCCACTTATCCCAGTAAGTGATGTAGCAGTAGCCGCGATAGAACATGTCGCCGGTGAAGAGGATCTGAGTGTACGTGTCGTAGTAAGCAAACTCTTCGTCAACATGTCCGGGGCTTCCCCAGATCAGCAACTTTCGCCCGCCCAGGTCGAACTCAACGCGCTGTTCGGGGTAGTTCGTCATGCCCCAGAAACCGACCATCTCCTCGAGGGTCAGGCCCATGATTCGCGTGTTGGGCCGGTCGACAAACTGATTCTGGGCTGCCCAATGGTCGCCGTGCAAATGGCTGAATGCCAGCACCAATTGAATATCTTTCCTGCCGTGCCGCTTGCACCACTCCGCAAGCACGCGGTCGACGGTGTCTCGCAGCGGCCACTCCGAACGCAGAGCCGTCGATCCCTGGTCCAGGAGGATCGCCCGGTCGTTGCCGAAGTACAGATACATGAAGGCGGCCTCGTAATTGTAGGCCTTGTTTTCCCGCATGATCACTGTGTGCTCGTTGTACCAATGCACTTGGATCGGCGGATCGTGATTATCCATCGCCGATTTAGAACCGGCTGTCCATTTTTCCGGAAAGGAGCCCGGAGCCGGAAGGTTCGAAGTGAAATCTATCGGCTTCGGCGAAGCCGCCAACAGCTCACAGCCGATCTGGAGAATACCGGACAGAACGAGAACCGTGAGTCTCATAGTGATCAGCGAAGGCGGGGCAGCGTCGGGATTGGCGGCAAATCCGAAGGGCGAGGAACCCTTTCATCGGGTCCAACGCGGTTCCGGATTACAAAATCAGCGAGAACTGAAACGCCTGGAGTACCCATCATGCGAGTCGTCGCGGCCAGAGATTCGTCAATCGCCGAAGCCTCCAATTGAAGTACATGCTCGTCCGGCTTGTACGTGATTAGCCGCATGTACTCGACACCAGGCAGGAAATGCATGTCAATCTGGCCACCCATCACCCATTTGATTGGGTGGCGCTCTGAGAATGCTTTCAAACGAGTGAGAGAAGCCAGATAGTCACGATCGTTGCTGATCATGATCCGGCCTGGAAACAGAAAGTGCCCGGTGTGAAGGAGCGCGTTGTACGGATCATAGAAGCTGACGCCATCTTTGTGCGCACCCGGCGT
>JAOAPQ010000180.1 GCA_025462965.1 Bryobacterales bacterium | reverse complement strand
CAATGACGGCAGCTGCGATTGTTCCCTCCAATTGCTGAGCGAAGCGGCAATCGACCCGCGAATCAAAGTTCTCTCTTTCGCCCGTAATTTCGGTCACCAAACCGCCATTACCGCCGGCATGGACTTTGCAGAAGGCGATGCAGTGGTGGTGATGGATGCCGACTTGCAGGATCCGCCAGAAATCCTGCACGAGATGATCACCCAGTATTACAGAGGGTTTGACGTTGTATCAGCTCAGCGGCTCACCCGCCAGGGCGAAACAGTCTTCAAGCGCACCTCCGCGCGGTTGTTTTACTGGCTGATGCGGAATATGGTGGACGCTCGCCTCATTCCGGAGGTCGGCGACTTCCGTCTTTTCAGCGGACAAGCCATTCTCGCCCTCCGCTCTCTCCGCGAGCAGCATCGTTTCATGCGCGGCATGGTTGCCTGGCTCGGCCTACGCGAGACCATCGTGCCGTTCCACCGCAAACATCGCGTTTGCGGCGAAACCAAATATCCGCTATATAAAATGCTCACGTTCGCGTGGGTTGCGATTTCGTCGTTTTCCGCGCTGCCGCTTAAGATCACCATGCTGATGGGCCTTGCACTCTGCCTGGCGGGTTTTGCCTATTTGGGCTATGCCCTTTTCGGCGTCCTTGTGCTGAAAAATGTGGTGCAAGGGTGGGCCTCCATCGTCGCCTTACAATGTATGTTCTCCGGCGTCACGCTGTTGAGCCTGGGAGTTACCGGCGACTACATCGGCAAGATTTACGAGGAGTCGAAAGGCCGTCCCCTCTATGTGATCAACCGGACATTCAATGTTGGGCCGCAAACACGTCCGGTCCCACGTGGATTACGGGTGGAGGGATGTAACGAACGCAGGTCCGCGGCTAACTAATATACGACGACCTGCCTGGGAACTCGTGGGATACGCCGGGCATACACGGTGTACTTGTCCAACCTGTAAACCGGCTCGAATTCATTCACCAGGCGGTTTATGACGAAGGCGGAAGCGGGCACGTTGTGCGTTGCGAAAAAATTGAAATCGTAAAATTCATTCTTCACGATCAGGTCCGGATTCCAATCGGTTCCAAAGCCCAATTGCGGATCATCTTTGAGATTTGCTTCGGGTCCCAGGCCGAAGGTTAACTCCGCAGGCCCGATAATCAGGCTGTCCGGCCGCGAATGCTCTTGTACATATGCAATCAGCGGATTGTAAACCGTGCGCCATGAGTTGGAGCGCGACCGCCAAATGGCGCCTCCCAACTGCACTATCACGAGACAGGCAACAGCGGCCACGGCCGGGACGCGCATACGGGATCGAGTGAGCCAGAGATCCGCGAGCCATAACGCCGTCAATGCCAGCAGCAAAGGAAATAGATGAACGAAATAGTGCGGTGATTTCAGCGTGTCCAGCAGCGCGATGCCCGCATAGTAGCAAACCGAAAGGAACAACAGCAGATGACCGGCGGAGGTCTTGCGCAAATGCGGTGTTAGTAATACGCCTACAAACCCCGAAAACAGCAGCAGCAGCGTTAGCCCTTTGATTCGCTGCCAATCATGCAGCCCCGTGAAAAAAAAGACAAGGTACCGCTGTGAAAAGTCTCCCGCTATGGACAAATAGGGGCTCCGCAGAGCCTCGGTCCGGTGGGCTGTATGGTTAAAGAATTGGCCGTAAAAGTCCCCGGGCGCTTGCAGGATATAGAAAGTCCATGCCGCGCCGAAAGCGAGAAAGGGAAGCGCTCCCAGTAGAACCGAGCTGAGGCGGATACGACGCCAATCAAAATAGAGGGTCAGAAAGCCGAACGCCAGCACATGGAGAATGCCCAGAGGATGGGTAAATAACGACGCTGCTTCGAGCGTGGATGCGGCGAGAACGGCATATTTGAAATTACTATTGCGCCAAAGAAGGTAGACAGCCATGCCGCCAAAACCCAGGGCACCCGTCATCATGTCATAGCGCGCCGTGGCCGCCGTAGTGATGAAACTGTAGTCCGTCGCGATCAGTACGACAGTCAGAGCGGCCACTTCAGGTCGCTTCGTCAAGGCCCACATGATGCCGTACCAAGCGGAGAGGACCACCGTTCCCCAGAGGAGGGAGCCGAGCCGCATGCTTATCAATGAATAGGAAAGTAATTTCATCCAGCTCGCTAGGAAAAGGGGATATAGCGGCATCCAGGTATAAACATGTTTATCGATTCCCGGCAGAGGATCGAAGTGCGATTGCGAAACCCACACGGTCGATCCCATCACTCCATGGTGGAGAAGGTTATAGGCAGGGCTGGCGAATAAGCCTTCGTCCCACCAAGGGGCCTTCACTAGCATAATCGCGACAGATGCACAGACAAATACCAGAACCGCCGCACTCAGCAGCAGATTGTAGCCTTTGGTCATAGACGAATCAGTTCTCGTATTATCGCGCCAGGGAAATCTCTCGCAACGGAGTAATGTTGCGCTGTGGTGACGGTCAGCACCAAACGTGGGTAGAGGGTCCAAGTGATGTTCCGGTAAAGACAGGTAGTGCTACGCGCGGTGTCTCCCGCATGTATCCGTGCCATGTCGCGGGTTCGGAATCATGCGATCGCATCGCGCAAGCACACCGGCATGCCTATTGCTCCAAAGACTTTAGTCATGACCCAGCGCCTCGTGCACAATTCGCGTTTCAACCCCAATTCCGCAAAAGTGTCACAAACAAGCGAATCGATGCGAAACGTTTGTACTTGTTCAGCTAGAAAACGGAACGGGTCTAACGTATTCCGCCTTCGGCATCGTTTCGCAGACTACCTCACCTCCCCGATGCCGTTTCACCGATCAATTTCAGGCAGATCCAGTATTCCGGATACTTCGGGCCAGCGCCGCCGATGACCCACATCCCATCCGCACCGCGCGGGACGCGGCTATTTCTTCACTTTTTTACCGCCGCGCCGATCTGGCGATTACCTAGCAGACCAGGGGCTCAGTGAAAAATCAAAGCCACGCCGATTATCACACCAATAAGCAAGGCATAGCCAAATACCACCCGAAACAGCGGATCTGGCTCTCTTAGACCGTTCGGATTATCGAAAAACATATGTTGGGAGCGTACCGGTTGATGGTAAAGAGCGAAATGTTGTTCGAGCGTGAGTTCTCTACACGCAGGAAGGGTCCATTCGGATTCACAAGAACGCCATGCGAATTGCTGCCGACACCAAAAGGCGGACCTGGAATTGTAACAAGTGATCCCGTTGACGCCGACATTGCAAATACCGATACCGTACCTGCCCGGGCGTTACTACAAAAAGAAAGCCCCCACTTGGATCGCTGGTGACTCCATGCGCGCCGGCCGAAGAGTTGATCTGGTAAGCGGTGACCTCATTGGATATCCCATTCGTTGAATATAGAAACGAGCGGGATTGAGCAGACGCCGGACGACAACTCAAAATCAATACCAACAATCCTGCCAGGCGAGGGAGAGTCCCGCCAATCTTCATGTCCACTGCTCCTTCCTACGAGGGGGCTGGACAGGAACCACCCCGTGAAACACACGCGAATGCGTGAGGGTGTTTCATGCGGACGGCGCGCCCGGCATGAAGCGGCGTTGCGGTGCATCCTCCGCTTTTGGTGGAAGAGCACGACGCCTCCGATGCGTTACGGTAAGCATATAGCTGTTATCGCCGGGTGACAAGAGTAACGTGATCTTCTCGGAGAGGAAAGGTCTCATGGAACCCCGCCACGCGTATTAACGCTTACAACCTGAGCCGTCACGGCTCGGGTTATCACGGAAGAGCTAACGATCCCTCATGTACTTGCGCACGGTATCGAGCGATTTGTGGTGGGGCTGCCGCATGATGGCGAGTCGGGCACGGCGTTCAGAGCCACCTTTTCCGGTAGGCTGTTGGCTTGCCCGGCAAGCTTTGACACATGTGTCGGCGGCCCGCCCCCACCGCCCTTGTTTGAATTGGACTTTGGCCCAGTCCAGGGTAAGATGACCGCCCAGTTCACTCCGTTCAACCAGGAGTCCATGCACGAACTAGCGCCACGTTTACGACTGTGCCGGAACCCACCAGTTGGATTCTGGTCGGATTGGGGATTGTGATCGTAATATTAGTGAGCGACCGCCAACGTTCGTGACGTGCTCTCGCTAGTTTCAACCAGCAATAATTGAGGTTTGCCGGTGTCGGAGAAAGTACGACAAAGGAGAACGAGCAATGAAGAAGAGCCGGTTCAATGAAGAGCAGACCATAGGAATTTTGAAGCAGCACAAAGCGGGACAGAAGATGTCGGATCTGGCCCGGGAGCATGGATCAGCGAAGCGACGCTGTCCACCTGGAAGAGTAAGTACGGCGGGATGGATGTGAGCGAGGCGCAGCGGCTAAAAGCCCTCGATGATGAGAACCGCCGGTTGAAACATTTGGTTGCCGACTTGAGCCTCGACAAGGAAATGCTGAACGCGGTGATTCGAAAAACGGCTGGAGCTTGTCGGTTTGAGACAGGATGTGGAGTTCGTGAAGGAAGGATATTCAGTGAGCGAACGCCTGCGCGGAGAAATGGTCGCGCTGGCGCAGCAGACGCCGCGCTATGGGTATCGGCGCCTGCATGTTATGTTGACGCGGCGCGGGCAGAAGACCAGCGTGATGCGACTGCATCGGCCGTACCGGGAAGAAGGGCTTGCAGTGCGCCGGCTAAGAAGAGACTCAGCCTGCCAGCCGCAAGTTCAGGTCACCACGTTCGCCGGAATCAAGAATGGGCCATCGACTTCGTGGCGGATACGATCGGCACCGGCAGGGGCATCCGCGTCTTGGCGGTGGTCGATGCGATTACGCGTGAGTGCCTCGGACTGGGTGACCCGCGCACTGGACAGAATCATCGAACAGCGAGGAATGCCGGCTCGTCCGCGTCGCGACGCGATCACGAGAGGCTCGACTGTGCGCGAATCGCGGTTTGGATAGCGTTGCTCGCGCAGCGCGTAAAGCGAATCGGCGTGCGGTCGAGGGGTTTGTTGCACCTGCTCTGGATATGGTTCTCAAGGAAGGTCCTCCAGGTCTGGGACGGCGGCCTCCTAGCTCTCTCGCCGGCTACTCTTTGAGCTTCGGACCTTCCGCGCGCATAAGGACGCGGTAAGGTCCTTTGCTGTACACCTCGCGGTATTCAGCCAGGCGATTCTTCATCTGTTCGTAGATCTCTTCGTTGACGGCGCGCTGTTCCGGAAGGCGGTCGTCATAGATTGGGTCCATGAAGATGAAATCGGGCTTGCGTCCGTTGCCGGTGCCGAAACGGGAATCATCCATAAAGCGTGGCGTGTAGCCGATCAGAAAGCCGAGCTCGTAGGAGCCATCAATCAAGTCGTTCGGGCCGGCGTGTTGCTTAAGCCAGTCCGAAGCGGCGGTGTATTCCGCCCAGGGGTTGTGGCGCAGTTTCATTACGGCGCCGCCCGCTTGGACAGCCATGATGCCGGCAACCGCTAGCGCGATCAGGGGCTGTGGAAGGGCGCGTCGCTCCCACAGCCAGCCGAGCACCAGTGCCAGCAGGCCCGTGTAGATGGTCGACAGGTAAGAAAAGTAGTAATCTTGCTTGGTTTGGTCAAAGAAAACGTAGAACACTAAGAAGCACGCCATGATTCCGAGGAGCAGGCGCGCGGAAGGGAGACGGCGGAGTTCCGGGGTGACGAAAATGAAGGTAATGGCTAAGAAATCGGCGATGAACGAAACGCTTTTCAATGGATGAAAGTTCAGGCCGAGGCCCATCTGGGGCAGGTAGCGGTGGGTGAGTTCCCGGAGCACGGAATCGAAAGGGTGCTGGAGGCCGGAGAAATGCGCGGGTGTTTGAAAAGCCCATTGGGCGCGGAAGCCTTCGACATCCTGCAAAATGTAACAACCCCAGCCGAGCCCGCCTGTTATATAGGGGAGGGCCGCGATAAGAAGATGGCTGCCGCGGATCCGCCGGCCGTCCATAAAGAGAGTCAAGTACAGAACGCCGACCATGGCGAGCAGACCGCCGTTCGGATGCGTCATCCCGCTAAGCACTACGCAGGTCTGGCTGGCGAGGACAGCGAGACTAAGATTACTTTCGCGCAGCGCCATGAAGGAGGCGAAGGCGGCAGCCTGGAACATGAACGCCATCATGTCCGGCCGGGCGAAGCCGGCGGCGCTGGTCAGCACATAATCGCAGGATGCGAGCAGGAAGAAGAAGACGGTGGCGGTGCTGTCCCGCGTAATCTTGTGGAAGAAGAAGCCCCAGCACAGGACAGCGGCCAGTCCGCTGAGAGTCGATATCATGCGAATGGACCACAGAGTCTGGGGAAAGACGAGATCCCAGGCTGCCTGAACCAACGAGAAAACCGGCATAATCCAGTAGGCGTGTTTTTCCAGATGGAGCAGGTTGCCAGGAGTGGTGTTGAGGAACGGAGAGCCGAAGTAGCCGTGGTTCGCGAGGGTAAGGGCGGGAACTCCGTAGAAGGCCTCATCTACCCACGGGCGCATCTGCATCGCGGTGACAATGCCGAGCGCAAGAAAGATCAGTAACGAGCCCGCGATGATGAGTTTCTGGGCCGGCGAGAGGCGATGAATCCGAGGCGTCATAGCTTGTGCGATTTGCGCGCGATCAGGAAACTCTGGTAGCCGAAGAGGCCTGGCAGAACTTTCGTGAAACCGATGAATGCGCCTTGCGTGAGGCGTACGATAGGGTGCTTCGGCGAGAGGCCGAGAGCCAGTTCAGCGGGGATAATTGTCATCCTGTGCTGAACCACATCCAGGCCGCTTTCTTCCACCATCTTCCGGATGGTCTTGCGCGTAAAGAAGCGCAGGTGGGTACGGTCGAGGATGCCGCGTTCCTGATAGTTGAACTTACCGACGAGCATAAGCAGGCGCACGCTTATGTTGACAACGTTCGGGACCGAGATGATGACCTGACCGTTTGGCCGCAGCAAGGGAAGGCAATCCCGCAGGAGCTGTTCTGGGCGGCGGAGGTGTTCGAGCACATCGAGCAGCAGAATCTTATCGAACTCGTGGCCGCGGAGCATAGGTTGGATGCCTCGGTCGAGATCGGCCTGGGCGTAACGTTGGATTTCTGCCCCGTGTTTGGCCTCTGGGAAGTAATCGATTCCATAGACGCGGTTTCCGGACTTCTGGAACTGAGCGGCAAGGAAGCCTTCACCGCAGCCGACGTCCAGAACATCGTGGCCGGTACCGACGGCATCGCGAGCGAACTCGTGGCTCGACCAGGGACTCGTCTTGATGGGGTAATGCACGAAATATTCCTGAAACTCGGGATATTTGGCAAGTGAGTGCCGGGTCTTGTTATAGCGCTGAACTGCTTTCGCTACGTTCAAGGCGTACTTCATTCCGTTAACGTGACAGATTTCGTCTCCGTAGTACGTGGGAATAGGAACTTCGTGAATCCGAAAGCCCTGGTGATTTAATTTGATGATGATTTCCGTATCGAAATGGAAATCATCAGTCATGTGATTGAAATTGATCTGCGCCAAGGCGTGGAGATCATAGGCGCGATACCCCGAGTGGAACTCCGTGAGTTTCATCTCGAGCGCACGATTCTCGAAGCGGGTAAGGATTCGGTTGCCGACCAGCTTATACAGCGGCATCCCGCCTTTCAGTGGACCGCCATATTCCTTCATCATGCGCGAGCCGAAAACCGCGTTGGCCTCGCCCGCGACTAGTGGGTGGTACATGCGGGCCAGGATTTCGGGAGCGTACTGCCCGTCGCCGTGGAGGAGAACGACGACATCGACGCCCTTCTCGATGAAATAACGGTACCCGGCTTTCTGGTTGCCGCCGTAGCCTAGGTTCTTCGCGTGTTTGAGGACATGCAGCTTGGGGTTTGAGGTGAGCTGCTTCAGTCCGACGGCGAGTTCAAAAGTTTCATCCTTGCTGGCATCGTCGAAAATCGCCACTTCTTCCACGTTGTCCCAAACGGGTTGAGGGATTCGTTTTAGGACTTTGGAGATCGTCGTGACGGCGTTGTAGGAAACAACGAGGATTCCGATTCGCTTACCGTGATTGCATGGATCATCTCGCTTTTGCACGATGGGAGTTCCGGCGGCGGCTATGGTTTCAGTCATCGGAAACGCCCCTGAAGTGTTACAAAGGTACTTACCTGAGAATGCTCTGAGTGAGCGCGCGTATCGGTCTACCCCGTTTTGTCACAAGAACAGTTGGCCGGAAAAAGGGAGAGTGACCTTTTCACTCTGACTGAGTGTACCCAAACAATGTCGTCTGCGACACCGAACCCTAAGCAACTGGGTGTCGAATCTCACTCACACCCGAGATCCGGCGGCCCGGGAAAGAATGTTGGCCCGATCGCAACCGGCTGAGCTTGCTTCTCCCGGACGGTTTCGAGGAGAGGCTTCGAAACGCGTACCAACGCTGCCGTGAGCCCCGCCAATAGAGGGAGGGGGAAAGTATAAGCGCTCGTGCTGAAGATTCCGCACGCGAGGAACGCGGTGAGGGAAACAGCAATACAGAAAGCGATGCGGCCAACCTCCTGGAGTTCCGGAACGTTGCGCGCCTGCCTCTGAAGACTAAACAGGGATTTGTAACAGACGACTATCACCGCCATATAAAGCAGAAAACCCGGGATACCCGTTTCGCTCAGAACCAACAGGAAGATGTTGTGGCAGGTGAACCACATCGGCACTTCACCTTTTGCGATGGACAACTCAGCTGACTGGTTCGCGAAATTGCCGAGGCCCACGCCGAACAGCGGATGTTTACGCGTCAGCCGCAACGCCTGCAACATCAACTCGCGCCGGGCATTAGTGGACTCGACTGCAGACACACGATCAGCAAACCCGCCGACATCGTTAGTGTTGGTCTTCAAGATGGTGGAGAAGCGGGCAATCACGGTCTTCGGAACCATCACTGGAAACGCAAGCGCCATCACAACGCAGAGGATTAGAATTAAGAACTTCCTCACCGGATTGGCCTTAAGAAAAACGACGACCACGAGAGCTGCAATGGCAATCAGAGCTCCCCGCGAACCGGTGCGGAGGACTACGGCCAGCAGAACAAAGGTTAAACCGACGCACACCATCCTCGCGAACGGGTTGCGGCGTTTGTCCATCACCACATAGACGAGAAATGGCACGCCCATAAGTAGAGATCCGGCCAAGTCGTTGGAATTGCCTAAGGTTCCGTACGTCAAGGATAATCGGTCGTCTCCCGCGTTATTCACTCCTGAACGGAATGTGTAGTAGATCACGCTGGCGGTGGCGATGGCGAGCCAGAATATCGACTTCCGGCACTGCTCAATGGTAAAGATCAGACCGGCGACCAGAAAAAACACGATGTAAGACTTAAGCCAGATCCCGGCCAAATTACTGAAGCTGCCGCCCCTCCATGAACTGAACGGCAGGCTGAAAATAAGCCACCCGGTCAAAAGGGTCAGGTACCTGGCGGGAGGCGACACCAGAATCTTGGGGATGGTACCGGCGGCGATCAACGCCAGGAACCCCACACTCGCGACAATCAACACAAGATGCAATCGGCCGGTTATATCTATGAATTCCGACGCGTGGCTGAAGAGGAAGAACATCACGACGGCACCAACGGCGAACGATGGGCCATGTGAACGACCGTAAACTATCGCGGTTGGATAGATTTGTGCCGCATTCGGCTGGAACGCATGAGCCCGGCTAGTCACTCGGACATCAGGGTTGCTCGTCATCGCGATAGCTGGGTGATTTTCGTCGCGGCAGCCTTTTGGTGGCGTCGCCGAGTCAACTACTGCCGGTTTAGCATTATCCAAAACCGTTTGTATTCTATGTCGGATCATGGTGATGCGCAACCTACTGCTGACCTAAGCGTGGCAACCGAGCGGTAGGGAAAGTACTTCAGTATGGCGGATTGTGTCAAACACTACATCGATGGAATTAAATAACGTCGGCCTTACCATTCGGCAGGATTCCGCTCGTATTCATCTGTGCGTCAAGTTTGCTGGAACGACGTAACAGTGTCTTTGATGTCACTTAGGAGTTAGTCTTTTGAGCGGCGAAGTACTTCCATGTGCGCCGTCGCGACTAAAAGCTCGTCTTCAGCGTCGAGCGTGGAGGCATGCTCTCTTTGCGTGGGAGCCAGCGCCACCGATTGCACCGGGAGCACTTCGATCGCTTACCTGCACGTACGTTTCGTCATGCCGGCGTTCGGCATCCTTATCAGGGGAGCGTTTCTTCGCGTCACGACCTTAGGCAAACGCGTAAGGATCTGTGCACGATTGCGCTGAATTATTGAGCAGTCCGCTCAGGGGCACCAGCCACACAATCAGTCCCAGAGGTAAGCATCCACAAAAACAGGACAGCAAAGTCCTTGCTCATCTTTGGTTATTATCATCGCTTATTGGAACGCGCAGAACGCACCAGTACTTGAAAACTCCCGACGACAACTACCTCGATTTCTTAGCCGCCGAAGGTGATTCTTTCATCGGCGAGCTGACTCGGGGAGATGTTGAGCCCGAACTACCGAAGTACCTCCATGTTCACCCGACCAGAAGCGCGACCACGACCTCGCGGTCAAGCCCTGATTTCTCGGCCTGATTTCCCGCACCGGTATAGCACTCCGCTTTACCCTGACAGTTTTCACCCCAGAGCGAATAAAGAGAAAACGTGCCGTTGCGCCTGTACTCGAAGCCGTGCCGTTCCACGCGGCCCGGTAAGAAGGCATTACGAGGCGAGTCGGTCAACCCTTGAATTGCCGTTTTCTCGTCCACGCAGAACACCGCCGCATGCTGCGGGGAACCCGGTACAGCCCGATTACATCGGCAGCCTTGGTCTCAACAAGTTCGGTCGAACCCGATCGCTTTCATAGCATAACCGGCGTATATAGTAGACGGGTTCTCGTCTTACCTTGTGTTAAAATTGTCAAACTGACGCATGAATACGTCCGAATTGTACGGACCGACTTGGCACACTCTATGCGTAATATTTTTCTATTGGTTTTTAGCTTAGGGGTCCTTCGCGGGTTCGGCACCGTGACTGTTGATAATGTCTCGACCACAGCCACGCAAGCGGTGATCCTATACACCGCGCCAGATCCATCCCCCTGCATCGTGGAACTAAGTGAGTCCCCTTCGTACACGCCTCTTGTTCCCGATCTGGATCCGGCGAAGTTTGCCGGCGCGAATCTGGACTCACGCGCCGGCAGCGTGAGTCATGGCACGAGCCGCATATTCGTGGCGGGCAGGCGGGCGGCAGAAGTGGGGCTGGATGGGGTCAGGTACTCGCGGGCGCTTCAGACGGCAACCCAGCACTACTTCCGCATTACGTGTGGGGATCAGGTCGCAACCGGAACGCTTTCTACAATGTCGGTGCCATTCGGTATGACCTATGTGGAACCACCGCTCGGTGATCCGAACCAACCAGGACAGTATGCTTATCCGACGCTCTCGACAACAGATAGAACACAAGCGGTAATCGACCCACAAACGGGCGTCAAAATTACCCGCTTAACAATGGGCATAGACACTATCATTGGCGGAGGTGTCACGAAGCCCGCAGTCGTACGCGGGGGCGCATGGGCTGGAGCTTCTAATCTAACCAGTTCGGGATCGGCGACGGTCGCGAAGAGCACGGGTAAGATGTTTATGGGGCTCTCCACTCTCCCTACCGCTCAAATGGTGAACGAGGCGGCCGCATACGGTCCTCAACCGGCCGCTTATGGGTACTACCAGTTGAACCTGACGATAGGCTGTAATGTCGGCGGATCTTCAGCGGCAAATCCGGCGGATTGCGCCTACTCCACTTGTATAACGGTAGACGGTGTGAACTGCTATACCGGCTCAAACATCTACAGCGCGGTTGCTGGACGGACTGCGGCAGTTAGCACCTTTGGTACAACGAACACGATTGATTTATGGCAGACCCCCGGGGCTAAGGTGCCAGATTTCAGGGACCAAGGGAATTACTTTTCCACGGCGACCTGCGATGGCAGTACAACCGTTACCCGGACCGGCGGGGATCATTGGAGCACGAACTGGGGACCTGGATCACACATCAACATCAAGGGTACGGACTATGCGATCGCGAAGGTAATAAATAATCAGACTTTAGTGCTTACGACGGCTTGCACTGCGGGTGGGAATGTGGCTGCAGAAAACTTTGGTGTGCTGGTCTGGAAAAACACAGCCAGCGCGGATGTTCTCACCGTCACCAGTGCCACGATCAACTGGCGGACGAATTTCTATTTCAACTCCGGCGTCGGCGGCGGATATGAATATGCAAGCCCATTGACGATCACAGGATCCAACGGCAACCCCGGGTTCAATTTTCACGAATACGGGAATAATTACTGGCTTGACGATGTAACAGGGGAAGGCCATCTACGGGGTCAGGCATACACCACCACTGGCTGCGGGGACGCATTCAACGGGCAGTTCTATGCTTTCGACGCCGATACTCACGTGTGTGGTAACGGTTCTGGTGGAATTTTCCTCGTGAAGTATTACCAGGCCTTTGACGGTCCACCGGGTACTATCTTCGGCGAGGTCCACGAATGCAACACGTCAGGCGGGAACGTTCCGCCGTACACCTCACAGCAGCCCTGCACGATCACGACTCCGCTCACGCCCGGTACCGATATCAAGACGCTCGCGGTTAACTTCACGAATAACCCGGCGTATGCGCCACAATTTGACCCCTCATACTTTAACGGAATCTCCCTAACCGGGTCCGATGGCCTCGGAAACGTCCTGATCCAGGCGGCGGAGAGTACCGTTGGGCAAGGCGGCAGTCTTGGGTGGTTGATATTATTCAATCCAACAGCAAACTCGAACTCAGAAAGGGGTACATCCTCCGGTGCTGTAGGAAACCACGGGTGTGTTGGCGGGGGGCACCCTGGCTGCGTCGTGGCTGCCATGCCCAGTTGGTCACGTCCAAACTGCCGCTGGTGTCCAGTAAAGGGAAGTAATTTTGCCACCGACGGTTGGCCGATCCTTCAGCCGTACGCTGCGTGGCTGAATAACAGCCGCGGCACAGGACCATATACGGTCCCAGT
>JAOAPQ010000172.1 GCA_025462965.1 Bryobacterales bacterium | reverse complement strand
TCTGCGTGCTTCAGATCGGAAAACCAACTCGACGAACATTTTGTTTCGCTCCTTCAATCATGGCCAGACCGTTGGATTGACAGCGGAGGCCAGAAGACCGCTCATTCTCAGCCCCGCCGGATGAGAGCCAGACAGGAGCGGCGCGCTGAGCACAATCGACTTCCCGTCACCAAAGGCCTCCATGACCGGATGTTGCTTTCGGCCGTCCTGGCGGCCCACTTCTGTCGCTACACGTTCTTGAAGGTACTGGTAAACCGTCGAGAGCCCCTGTTGACCTCCATCTTGTCTGAGAGCCTCTATCAGGAAGCGCGTGAAATAACCGTGTTTACTCTCAGGGTCCTCGTAAGAGCGCTCATCGGCTCGGCTGGCGGAAATCACCACGCGCGCGCCGGATCCCTGTAAACCTTGAAGCGGGTCGAGCCCGTCGGAACCCGCAGGCACAATCTTTCCCGTAACACCTGCCTTAGCCGCTCCACTAAAGCACGTATCGAGCAGGAGCACATAGTCGCGAGACAGAACCCACCTGCCCAGTTCCGCCAACTCCACCATTTGCAGCCCCGTGGCATACAGCCGGGCCGCGCTGCTCGCGTCGGTGTCATAGGTCAGGACATAGCTCAACCCGGTAGGATCCAGGTCGCGAGGCTGTCCATGGCTGCTGAAGTAGACAAGAACAAGATCGTCCGCCTTGGCCCTTGTGCGGATTTCACCGAATGCCTCTCGAATGCTCCCGGAGGTCGCTTGCTTGTCGACGAGAATCTTGACGTGATCGCCCTTAAAATTGCCGTTCTGCACAAGGAAGCTGCCAAGGTCCTTCGCATCCTTGCCGCTGAATTCCAGGAAGTCATCACTCTTCTCGAAAGTGCTGACGCCGACGATCAATGCCCACTTATCACGCAACTGACCCTTGCCGGAGCTGGCAGGGCGGGTGACCGTGGCAAACGGGTCCAAGCCTTCGGCCCTTGCCTTTGATCCGTTCTCTTCGGCTTTACCAAACGAGTACTGGGCATCCCGCATCTTGCCCAGCTTCTTCTCTACGAGGCTGCGAAAATACCAAAGGTCGCCGCTTTGACTGCAACTTCGCGTTCCGTTCGCCAGCCATTGATAAACAAGCTCTATCTGGCTGCTCGAGGCGCTGGGGTGCATGCGCTCACGCGCCCAGACGATGCGGTCTTGCTCCGTAGATCCACACGCGGCCTGCGAACCGGAAACGGAAAAGAATGCCAGCGCGACGGCCCACCCCAGCGAAAATAGGAATAGGCGTGGCATTGCGGAACTCACCCCTCATTGCAAAGGGGGCGACGGCGGAACCGGTCTGGAACGTGGCGGAGCCGAGCGCGGTGCAGCTTGCGGCGCCGCCGGCTTCGACATCCGTTTCTGAACAGCTTCAATTACCGCTGGTGTTACTTTCGCTCGCCCTAACTGCAACAATCCGCCGGCAGACGCATCGAATTTCGGGTCGGGAGCCGTCCGCACGAAGGTAACTAGCACATTTTCCGCCATACCGACCTTCACCATTTCAATCAGGGCGGCGTTGTCGGAGCCGTGTACGTCCGGAGCGGAAGGGTCCACCGCCTTTGCCGGCTTTTGCGAAGAGCCCGGGGAGACAAGCGGCGCGGCCGCGGCCCTGTTCTGTAAGTAGTGCTGAATCTCCAGGTAATGATCGAGTGAGTCCTGAACCCTGATCTGGGACAGGAAAATCTCCCTCTCCCCCGATTTTGCTTGGTGAGCGTTGTCGTAATACTTTGACGACTTGTTCAATAACTCGGCGGCCTGTTCTGGTTTATTGCCCTCTTGATAAGCAATTGCTTCATAGCTCAACCCGAGCATGTATTGACGGAAAGCTTCGTTGGCGCCCGCCAGCGGGCTCATCTTCTCTGTCGCTTCCTGCACATCGCCCCAGCGGTTGTTCTTCGCCAGTTCGCGTATTTGAGCGAACTCCTTATCCACGGGCAGAACTGCCACGAACTCCTGACCGACGGGCACGATCCGGTTCGCAACCTTCGCCGCGAGACCCTCGATCAGCGCTCCCCGCCACTCGATATCCGTCGGCGGCCGCCCGCCCTTGCTATCCGCTCCAAGGGCATTATGAATCTGCTGTCCGCCTCCGGCCAAACTCACCAGGTCACTGGCGCCGCCGCCTTTGGCAGCTCTCAAACCTCCGGCTACTTTGTCGCGCCACGAAGCCCTTTTGTCCGTGAGGGAAACGGCCTTTTGTTCCTGTTCCGAGACAACAAAATCGTTCTCCAGATGGTGTTTCAGATTCGCCGCATCGATCGGTTGGCCGTTACTGTCCAGCACATGAACGCTTGCCTCGATGTTGCCTACCCAGGTCTGGATCTTTTGGTCCTTCATCCCCACCTTACGTTCGCCCGGATGGATGGTTTTTGGCTCATATCCGGTCACGATACATTTGATTACCGTGTCGGCGGGACCATCCACAAGCTGGATAGCGCCGGCCTTGGAATTCAGCAGCAGCGTACTGATTTTTTCGCGCAGAATCGTCGCGGTTTCGGTTGGAATGGAATTGCCTGCAATCTCCGGCTGGAAGCTGACGGTCCTGCCATTCCTGGCGGAGACCGGGGGAAGCTGGCGAACCAGTTTGACTGTGTCCGGCTGTCCCTTGTTTGCAATTGACCAAAAGTCGCAAACGGCTGGCAAAGTTGAGACAAACAGCAGGGTCAAGATACTAGCCAATCCCCTGAAAGACTTAAACAACGGCCACTTGGATCTAAAAGCACGCATACACTGTTAACCGCAATCTGAATTGTCGCGGTCTCCTTAGCTCAACGCAGACATCATAGGCTATCACCTCTTTCTCTGGAGACCCGTGCGTGAAGGTACACATGCGGCGGGGTTTCGTGTAAAGTCTCACGAATCGGTGCGAGCCGGGGATTACGCCCACTTACGTGTCTGAGGCCATATACGACTCAAACAGGTAGCCCGTCGCGCCCGAGAGAATTTTCGAAATTAGCGACCTCCAAAACTCTCGGCGCAATGCTGGCCTGGGCTCACGCTGCCAGGTGAAGCGGTCCTCGCGAATTCTCGATCTTGCATTGACATGTTGGTCGCGGGTCAGCCGCAATTGCGGAACACTTGTCTCGCTCATTAGTGAGCATCCCGGTCACTCCCGAGCTTCTCCAGGGCACTGCTACATAAGGGCACTGCTACATACAATTCGAAGGTCCAGTCGAGTTAAAAGCCGTGCTACTTCACATTTACGCGTACAACGTTCGCTTGCTTCCCATCCACCGACATCCGAACGTCGATCTCACCGCTCCCGGCTAGACTTCGCGGCAGCCGCACGTTGATCTGGTCCAAACCCGCAAACTCGCTTTGTGGCCCTGCGTACAGGGTCTCCACGACCGCCCCGCCGACCTGCGTGCTCACCGCCGCCAGCGTGCTGCGCCCGCGAATGCCGGTTCCGAACAGCAGCAGAAACACCTGGTCCGTTGCAGCTCCCAAGTCGATCGGGCGCGAAACGTAGGAGTTCTGCGCGGCATCGAACTGCGCCACCGGCTCGTAGCTCTGCGTGCCGTCGCCCGCAATCCGCAACACGACTGCAGCCGCGACGCCCGCACCGTTCGAGTTCGCAGCGAACAGTCCCGGTGCCAGGCCCCGGATCAGACTTACTCCATGGAACACGCCACCGCGATCGTTTTTGATCGTGACTTGGCCGAGACCGGTAGCCGTGTCAGCCGGTATCAGGAAATTCACTTGGGTCGAAGATGCGGAGAACAGCAATGCGGTCCGCTCGACGCTGGTGCTGTCCGTGATTGTCAGCCCGGTAGCGCGACCCATTCCAGTAGCGAACGCTGTCGCGATCGACTCCTGCGCCAGCGCGGCCTCGCTGTAGCTCGCCGCTGAAACGCTGGTCGCCAACGACGCGGCGCAGTCCGGAGCTGCGATCTCCTGAACCAGCTTCGATCCCCACGGGCACCACGTGTTCCCAGGCAGAAACGCACCGCCGACCTCGGCAAGGTGCTGTTCGACGTAAGGAATGGAGGCGTCGCACACTTCCGTCGCAAAGTCGAAGAAACCGATCGACGCCGAATCGACGTGAAAGCTCAACGGCTGGTTGTAGCAGGCTGGCGCTTGGACGATGGTCCCAATGAGATGCGGCGAGTCGTTGCTTTTCCCCGCAAGAATATCGCGCGCGTGCTGGATTTTCACGGGATCGGTGATTCGGACGACGAAGGTCGCCGGATCGGGCGGATACTGGAC
>JAOAPQ010000707.1 GCA_025462965.1 Bryobacterales bacterium | reverse complement strand
CGAGCGCCGGGCAGGAGAAAGGCGGCGGCCAGGCTGATTGCCGCAATGGCGGCCAGGTAGAACCCGCACTGAGACGGAGTCTCCAATCGAAGCACTTCACGCAGTTTTGGGCGCGGAGCGTTTCGCCTGAGCCAGATGGCGTCCTTGAAAGCACCGAGACAAAAAGCAGTTACGCAAGATCCGTCATCGCATGTCCGCCGGACATACCAGAGTTCCGCTCTCCACTCCGCGAGCCATTCCCCGCGTTGCCGCCCAGGCACGAGCAAGGCGGCGGCGCGAAGGAGGGAAAGATGCACGCTCATGCGTGCTCCTCCTCGGGAGACGGAATCAACTTCGTGAGCAGCGGATACCGTTTGTGCGAGGCCTCGAGCGTCGACCGGCCCGCGCGCGTCAGTTTGTAGTACTTCCTTAGCGGGCGCTGCTCGGCATCGGCAATCGACTGTTTTTCCCAATTCGACCGGATCAGATCGTCGCGTTCCAGACGGCGCATCGCGGGATAAACGGTGCCGCTCGGGAGACCGGTCGCTTCCATCACGCTGAAGCCATACACGCGGCCGGAATGAATGGCCTGGAGAATCATCGCCGCGGTGTGCGAGAGTTTTGGCTCGGTTGCCATCGGATCGATTATATCCTATGTAGCATACTACTTGACGCGTTAACAGTAGTATGCTACATAGGGTGAGAGGCAGCTGACGAATGCTGGAACTTCGCAATATCTCGAAACGGTTCCTCGGTATCGCCGCCGTCGACGACGTAAGCTTCTCGGCGCGCGCCGGTGAAGTAACAGGCTACCTGGGGCCAAACGGCTCAGGCAAATCCACGACGATGAAAATGATCACCGGGCTCATCGAGTCGACCTCGGGGGAGATCTTATTCGAAGGCGAGCGTATTCAGCGCGACCTGATGGCCTATAAACAGCGCATGGGTTACGTGCCCGAGGAGCCGCACCTTTATACCCATCTGAGCGGGCTCGAGTATCTGGTGATGGTCGCTCAGCTTCGCAATCTGCCCCACAAACGCGCGGCCGAGCGCATCGACGGGCTGCTGTGGCTCTTCGCGCTCCACGGCGACCGGCACACACCCATTTCGGCTTACTCGAAAGGCATGCGCCAGAAGATACTGCTGGCGGCCGCGCTGATGCACAATCCCGCGCTCATCCTGCTGGACGAGCCGTTTTCCGGGCTCGACGTCGGCTCGGCGCTGGTTTTGCGCAGCTTGATCCAGGAGTTGGCCGCGCGGGGCAAGGTCGTGCTGTTCAGTTCGCACGATCTCGAGACTGTGGAGCGCGTCTGCTCGCATATCGTCATCTTGCACCGGGGCAAGATTGTGGCGGACGATTCGATCGAGCGCTTGCGGACCTTGATGGCTCTGCCGACCCTGGAAGAGATCTTCTCGCAGCTCGCGGTCGAGCAGGACACCGTCGCAATTTCACGCCAGATCGCGGACCTCATTCGCGCGTGAGGCCTCCCCATATGACAGAGCTCCAGTTCCGCGTGCTCTATCGCGAGTTTCTCCTTCGGACTGTCGATGTTGAACTGCTCTCGGCGCAGGGCGACCCGAGCAAACTTCTCGGGCAGTTCGCGATGGTGCTGACCTTTTTCAGCTTGTGGGTAGCGGTAGTATCCGTGGGGTCCGTGAAAACGCTAATGCCCCGCCCCGCGCTCCTGATCGGCGCCTGGAACATGGAACATTTTCTGATTGCGACGACGATGCTGGTGGTCGGCCTGTTCGCAGTGCTGAGTTGGGATTCCACGTTTCCGGACCGGCGCGATGTTCTGGTGCTCGCGCCGCTGCCCATCCGGGCGCGCACGATTTTCCTGGCCAAAGTCGCGGCGCTGGCCACCGCCCTTGGTCTCTCTGTATCCGTCCTGAACATTTTCACGGGCATCGCATATCCGTTGGCGCTCGCCCCTCCCACTAAGTACGGGTTTCTGGACATGGCTTTCACCCCCGAGGTTTACCGCTCCCTTGCGGCGTACTGGATCACGATGTTCGCGGCGGGCGCATTCATCTTTTGTTCGGTGCTCGGGGTGCAAGGGTTGGCTGCTCAACTGCTGAAGCGCCGTCATTTCCTGCGTGTGTCAGCGTTTTTGCAAATGGCCGCGTTCTGTCTGGTTCTGACTGTATACCTGCTTCAACCTTCGCTAACGACGCCGCAGGCCCTGGCGGCTCCGGAAAATCAACGAGCGCTCGCGTGGCTGCCGTCGTATTGGTTTCTGGGCATGTATCAGGAGCTAAACGGATCGTTGCACGCAGCGCTTGTTCCGCTGGCACGGCGGGCTTGGGTGGGCCTGGGGGTTGCATGTTTCGGAGCCGGCACGGCATTTCTGCTGTCCTATTTCCGCACGCTCCGAATGATCGTTGAGGAGCCTGACATCGTGTCCGGCTCGCGCCGCGGGAGTTGGTCGCCGCGGCTCGGCAATGCGTTCGAAACGGCGATCGTGTTGTTCAGCGTCCGTACGTTATTCCGCAGCCGTCAGCATCGGATGATTCTCGCCTTCTATCTGGGAACGGCATTCGCCATCGTGCTGGCCTATGTGCACACCCCGCTTGCCCAGCGGCAACTGTCGCATCGGGTCAATGTGCCGTTCCTGGTTGCGAGCGTCGTCATGATGTGTTTCGCGGTGGTGGGAGCCCGCGTGGTGTTCGCGATGCCGCTCGCGCTCAAGGCCAACTGGGTTTTCCGCATGACGGAGCTTTCCGAAGTGCCGGAGTATCTGGCCGCGGCCCGGCGGGCGCTGCTGTTGCTCGCCGTCGCTCCGGTCTGGGTGGTTTCCGGCGTAGTCTACTTTTCGATCTGGCCCGCGTGGCCCGTGGCGGGCCACCTCGCGGCTCTCGGACTTTTTGGTCTGATTCTCGCTAATGTCTGCCTGTTTGAGTTTCACAAGGTTCCGTTTACCTGTTCCTACCTTCCGGGCAAAGCGAACGTCTACGTCGCGTTTTTGACATACGTCCTGGTGGTCATACCCCTCACCGACAGGGCTATCCAACTCGAGCGGCGCGCTCTGATGGGCCCCGCGAGCTGTGCAGCGATGCTGGCTATTCTGGGAGTTGCGGCGGCTTGTGCCTGGTGGCGAACGGCCGTGATGGCGAAGTCGGAAGAGGTCGTGATGCAGTTCGAGGACGCTCCGCCGGCAGGAGTTTTCGTACTCGGTCTGTACCGGGATGGAGTATTGGTGATGGAGCCTTCACAAGCCCGCTACGAAGCGCGTTCGTAGATCTTGGCGAGCCGGCTCAAATGATCGGCATGAGCCCGGGTGAGAGCGCCATGGGGGAAGCGCCAGCGCCAGTTTCCGCTCCCTTTGCCGGGTGTGTTCATCCGGGCTTCGCTACCCAGACCGAGAACGTCCTGAAGGGGGAAAATAACGTCCGAAGCGACGGACGCCATCAAGGTCCGGATGAAGGCCCAGTTCATTTCGCTTCCATCCGTGTTCAGATAGTCGAGCGCGACGCGCCGCTCTTTTTCCACATCTTCCGCGCTGCGGGTGCTGTCCCCCGCCCCCGCGCTGGTCCACCAACCGATCGTGGTGTCGTTATCGTGCGTGCCCGAATACGCGAAGCGCTCGCGCGGGTAGTTATGCGGGCGGAAATCCGGGGCCTGCGGATCCGAGCCGAAGCCGAACTGCAGCACTGCCATGCCCGGGAAACCGAATCGCTCGCGAAGCGCTTCCACCTCAGGAGTGATGACGCCCAGGTTTTCGGCTACCACCGGAACTTCACCTAACACCTTCCGGACAGTTTCAAAGAGCTGCGTGCCTGGAGCCTTCACCCAGCGCCCGTTGACGGCTGTAGGCTCATTGGCCGGGACCTCCCAATACGCTTCGAACCCGCGGAAGTGATCCAGACGGATGACGTCGAACGTGGCGAATGCCGCTCGCAAGCGCTCAATCCACCAGGCGAACCCGGTTCGCTCAATCGCGTCCCACCGGTAGATGGGGTTGCCCCAGAGCTGCCCGGTCGCGCTGAAGTAATCCGGTGGGACGCCCGCAACCACAAGCGGTTCGCCGCGCTCGTTTAACTGGAACAGATCGCGATGCGACCACACGTCCGAGCTATCGTGCGCGACATAGATGGGAACGTCGCCCATGAGGAGGATGTTGCGTTCGTAGCAGTAGGCCTTCAATTCGGTCCACTGGCGGAAGAATTCGAACTGCGCGTACTTGATCGCATCGATTCGGGTCGCGAGGCGCGCGGGCGCGCCGGGATCGCTTGGCCACTCGGTCCAGGAGCGCTCGAGACCGAAATCTTCCTTGCGAGCGATAAACAGCGAATAGTCGTCGAGCCACGAGGCGTTTTCCGAGCAGAAGGAATCGAAATCGTTTATATCGGTGTCGGAAGCGCGTCCGCGGAAATTCTCATGGGCGCGGGCGAGCAGGTGATTTTTCCACGGAATTACCTGGCTGAAATCGACTTCGCTTTCAGGGAATGGTGGAGCGCATGCCAGGTCGGCCGCTGTGAGGCTGCCGGCCAGTACCAGCTTCTCCGGGCTGATCAGAAGGGGGTTGCCCGCAAAAGCGGAAAAGAGCTGGTACGGCGAATCCCCGTAACCTGTGGGCCCGAGCGGGAGCATCTGCCAGAGGGTTTGCCCCGCTGCGTGGAGAAAATCCGCAAAGGCGAAGGCTTCAGGCCCCAAATCGCCGATGCCGAACGGACCGGGGAGCGACGTGGGATGCAGCAGGATACCGCTCGAACGAGGGAATTTCACACTTCAAGGTAAGATGCGGGCGCTGGCGGGCGCAACACGCCGGTCACTCCTGCGTCAGCTCGAAGAGCTTCAGCACCGTGGCCCAATTCCTGGCTGTGCTGACGGTGGAGAGCTTCGAGTCGAAGTACGCGTTGGTTAATTTGGAACGACCCATGCCGTTCGGGAGGTGCAGGTAGACATCGCTCCCGGACGCGCGAAAGCTGTCGGGCAGGAATCGCTCTATATCCAAGCTCTCGATTGCCGATGCACTCGGCGTATCCGCGAGGAAATATACATGAAGCGTTTTCTCAGCCTTGCCCTCGCGGAGAAAGGGGTTGTCGCGGATGGTCCTGGCGAGATCCTCCCTCGTGCGCAGGATCACGGGAACGCGAAAACCGAAGCGCTCTTCAATGCGCTCGGTGATGACCGCGGGAAGTTTCTTCAGGATCGTCGGAGGGGCGCTGAAGACGACATTCCCACTCTGGATATATGTGAGGACATCGCCGCACCCGGCTGCAACGAAGATCTCGGCCAGGTCCTTCATCGGCAACATGCGTTTCGCGACGTTTACGGCCCGCAGTAGTGCGACGTGTTTCATAATCAAGCGCGAGCGCGGATCAGCGCGACTCCCAGCCAGAGCCAGGCGGCGATGAAGGCGAGGCCGCCCAGTGGAGTGACCGCTCCCAGCACGGCTACTCCGCTGAGAGCCAGCGCATACAGGCTTCCCGAAAAGAACAAGATTCCGATAGCAAGGAAGAGACTGACGCCGTTCGCGGTTTTCGCAGTGATCTGCGCTGTTTTCGCAAGCACCGGCGTGATGAGCATTCCGAGCGCGTGGACGAAATGGTAGAACACGGCTTTCTCCCAGATGCCCATCGAATACGCGTCCAGCCGCGCGCGGAGGGCGTGCGCCCCGAAAGCGCCTAGCATTACGGCCGCTGCAAGAAAGATGGCGCCGATTCCCGACCAGTTCATTGGGCCGCCCGTACGGTCGGGTACTTGATCCCCAGCTGCTCCAGATAAGTATCGTACTTCGAAGGATCGTAGTACAACGACTTCATCTTGTCGCGATACTCGCTCATGATCTTCTCGTTCAGGAAGGTGGCCGGCTTGTCCTCCGGGCGTGGGATGGCCTGGTACTTGATGTCCTTCGTTTGCACATTGCGGAAATAGTCCCAGGCTTGTTGCACCAAGGCCGGGTTGGTCAGGATATCGATCATCGTCATGGCCTGCACCTTCGCTCCGGCGACCACCCCTTTGTGCGCGATCGGAGTCGCCATGGCGATACCGTTGGCCCAGTTGTGTCCCGGCAGGTTCGGAATGTTCGACGGATAGCGCAGCGTCACGGTGGGAACGTTCCAGGAGATGTCGCCAATGTCATCGGAGCCTCCGCCCAGACGCGTTTCGGGCGGTGGCGGACTCTTGAGCTCGCTCAACTTCATCGCGAGGCCTTTCGGATCTTCCTTCAGCTCTTTCTGCAAGCTTTTCGCGAGTTGCTGATCCTCGGCGGACCACGTTGGTAGTCCCACCTTCTGAATGTTCGCGAACATGTCCTCGGCGATGGGCTTGTTGAAATGAACCGGCCATGCGGAGCCGAGGACGCGCTCCGTGAAGGTCGTGTTCGTCATGAGCGCCGCGCCTTTCGCCATGTCATCGCCGATCTTCCAGAGGTCCATGATATGCGGGTAATCCTGTTCGCGGAAGTAATACCAGACGCTGGCGTTCGTCGGCACTACATTGGGCTGGTCGCCGCCGTTGGTGATGACGTAATGCGACCGCTGTTGCAGCCGGAGATGCTCGCGGCGGAAGTTCCAGCCGCTGTCCATCAGTTCCACGGCGTCGAGCGCGCTCCGGCCGCGCCAGGGGGCCGCGGCGGCGTGGGCGCTTTCGCCCCGGAACTGGTACTCGACGGAGACCAGGCCGTTGTTGTTGCCTGCCTCGCCCCACGAGACCTCCAGGTTGTCGGCCACGTGCGCGAAGAGCACGATATCGACATCTTTGAACGCGCCCGCTCGTACGTAATACGCCTTCGCGCCAACCAACTCCTCGGCTACGCCCGGCCAAAGTTTGATGGTGCCCTTCAGATGTTCGCGTTCCATCACGCGCTTTACGGCGAGCGCCGCCGTGATGTTCATCGGCATGCCGGAGTTGTGCCCCTCGCCATGGCCGGGAGCACCCGCGACCAGTGGATCGTGATAAGCCACGCCCGGCTTCTGCGATGCCTGCGGGATGCAATCGATATCGGATCCGAGCGCGATCACGGGCTTGCCCGAACCCCAGCTTGCCATCCACGCCGTCGGCATGCCCGCGAGATTCCGCTCGATGGTGAAGCCTTCCTTTTCCAGGATGCCGCTCAGGTATTTCGACGTCTCAAACTCCTGGAATCCCAGCTCGCCAAAGCTGAAGACCATGTCGTTCATCACCTGCGCGCGCTTGGCCATGGCTTCCACCTGGCCCGCCGCGTCGGCTTTGAACGCTGCGACTTTCGATGTGGAACCGTTATCGCTCTGAGCCCAGGTGAGGGGCGCGAGCGCAGTGAGCAGGAGCAAATGTGCCGAGAGTTTTTTCATATGCCGGTTTCACTAGTTCAGCACATGAATCTTCACGTTGCGGAACATGATCCAGCTGAAGCGATCGTGCAGTTGCAGGCCGATCGGCCCGCTCGCCGGGCGTGCCGGGTCACCGGGGCTTTCCGCCGCCAGTTGCCCGTTGATGCGGACGCGGATCATGCCGGTGCGCGATTCAATTTCCAATTCGTTCCAGTCGCCCGCGCGCTGAATCCCGGTTTTCGCAGCCGCGAACAGGTAAATGCTTCCCGAAGGATACTTTTGCGCATCGCCATCGATGATCTGGATTTCATATCCGATGTGTGCGGGCGTCGTATTCGGTCCCGGGCCGAACGAGCGCTTCCCATGCGAGCTGTCGCGGATCGATACGCCGCTGTTGCCGCCGGGCGGCATCCAATATTCCACGTGCAAGTCGAAGTTCTTGAACT
>JAOAPQ010000125.1 GCA_025462965.1 Bryobacterales bacterium | reverse complement strand
AAATCCCGGGCGGGAAAACTCCCCAAGGCAACCTGGTTGGACATGTTGGCCGGGGCGAAACAATGGTGGATGAATGTCGGTCGGACCGTTTTCGCGCAATTGATGGACTATCTGCCGGGTAAGGAGTTCCAGAAGTGCGTGGCGCGCTATAACGGAGACGCCCGCTTCAGAGGGTTCTCTTGCTGGGACCAGTTGCTGGCGATGTCCTTCGCTCAGTTGACCTATCGTGAAAGTTTGCGCGATATCGAGGCATGCCTTCGATCCATGAGCGGGAAGCTTTATCACATGGGCTTGCGCGGCAAGGTGGCTCGCTCCACGCTCGGCGATGCCAACGAGACTCACGACTGGCGTATTTACGCCGACTTCGCGCAGGTTCTGATCGGGATTGCGCGACCGCTGTACGCCCGCGATCCCACCGGTGTCGATCTCGCACAAAGCCTCTATGCCCTGGATTCCACGACCATCGATCTGTGCCTGACGTTGTTCCCGTGGGCAAAATTCCGCAAGCACAAAGCCGCCGTCAAGATGCACACGTTGCTGGACCTCCATGGCAATATTCCCACGTTTATCAGCATTACCGATGGCACCGTGCATGACGTCAACATCCTCGACGAGATTACGCCGGAGGCCGGAGCATTCTACGTCATGGACCGCGGCTACCTCGACTTTGAGCGTCTCTACTTCTTAACGCTAAGCGCGGCATTCTTCGTCGTGCGCACCAAATCCAACGTGATACTTCAGCGCCGCTACTCACACCCAGTGGACAAGACTACGGGAGTCCGATCCGACCACACGGTCATCCTGACTGCGATCGGCTCAGTCAAGGTGTACCCTGAGGCACTGCGCCGCGTCAGTTATCTCGACGTGGACACAAAGAAGCGGTTCAAATTCCTCACCAACAACTTTGCGCTCTCCGCGATCACTATCGCGCAGATCTATAAATCGCGTTGGCAGGTGGAATTGTTCTTCAAGTGGATCAAGCAGCACCTCCGAATCAAAGCATTTTATGGAACCAGCGAGAACGCCGTAAAGACGCAAATCTGGATCGCGGTGTCGGTCTATGTCCTGGTCGCCATAGTCCGCAAGCGCCTCACGCTGCCAGTTAGCTCTACCAGATTCTACAGATCCTGAGCGTGACGCTTTTCGAGAAAACACCCCTTTTACAGGCACTTCAGCCATGCGACGCCGGCCAAGACTCTATCGATAATTCCAACCAGCTGAATCTGTTCAATTTATCGCCGGACAGCAGTGCTACAAGACCATCCGTCGCCGCCGATTATTCTCAGAAACGCGGGAAACCGCCGAGGTGGGAACGGAAGGGCGACCAGAGATAATCGTTTTTAAATTCATCTAATCTGGCCTCCTTAGGCGGGGATCACGTTATGCGACGGACGATGTTTACACATTTCTTATTTGCAGGTCAAGACATATGTTTATGGTGTCAACACAAAGTAAGAAGTTCTGAACGAAAGTTCAGGGGGAGCATCATAGAGTGCGGGTGATCCGCGAAAGGGTCGCGCCCGGCGCGGAGGTCCAGGGGCCGAGGCGACTTCGGGGCTGGCTCCGAAGAATGCATCGGCTTGCGGTGGAAGAGAACGTTGTGTACCACCGGCAAAATCGCAGACGGCAACCTCGAAGTCAGGCAACAGGCCGGTCTACGCGAGCCGGTGGTGGCTGGTTCCTAGGATACCGGGCTATCGGGATCCGTGGCGGTCGCAGTAAGCGGCGGAAGGACGCGGCGCTGAGAAGATTGCGTCTGGAGCAGTGAGTCATTCGTCGATTGCTTCTGACCCAATCCGGCGCGCTTGGCGTCCGGCGAGGCGTCGGTGACGGGGTCGTAACGCGCAGGTGCCGGACTGCGGCGGGTCCCGAAAGTTCCTAATGTTGCGCCGGTTCGGTAAGCCGGCTGCCTATCCAGCTGACACGGCCCAGGCGGGTAACCAACCCGCCGCGGGATGGCATCCCGCCCTACTTCGCAGGCGACTGGCGTCCGGACGGAATTTCTCGTGCGGAACGTGACCGTGCAGGGTTTGATCGGCACGAAGAAAAAAAATTCCGGCGGTTGTGACCGTCACCGCGCTAGACTAAATCTCCGCCAGCGCCGAAACCAGCGCCCCCTTCGCCGTCGCGTGAAGCGGATCACCCGCCATCCGGATTTCCGAAATAGCGATCGGCAGCGACGTCGGCCCAAGCAGCTTCTCAAACCTGTCCCGGAATCCCGCCGGCATGGCGCTTCCGCCCGCTACCACGACGGGAAGCGGCCGGTCCAGCCGGGGCACATTGCGAGATTTTGAGAGCACGTCCTTCAGCCCGGCGATCACCGCCAGAATCATGTCTTCGTAGTACACCGTGAGGGCCTGCTGCACGTTGTCGGAGTAGAAGCCGTTGAAATGGAAGGAGGCTTCTTTGATCGCCCGGATGCGCGTTGCTCCCTCGGCAGCCACGGAGGCAGCGCTGGAATCAATGAAATCCCCGCCTTTCGGTACGCTGAAGCTGAACACCGGCATGGCGAGGTACGACAGACAAACGTTGCACATGCCGCCGCCGCAACTGATCCCGATGCCCGTGTAGTTGGTATCCTCCAGCTCCGCCAGCACCACCGCCATCCCCTCGTTGATACAGTTCACCTGAAAGCCCATTTCCGTGAGCAAAGCTTTCAGCGTTGCTTCATGGTAAATCAGGTCGTCCGGGGAACCGATCGGCGCGCCGGGCAAGCTTACGCACAACCTGGTTCCGTTACGGCCCGCTTCCCCCACCATAGACTGGACGATCTGGCGGATTACGCCGAGCCCGTTCGGCTCGCCGGGATTCAATACCCCTCGCATCATCGGCCGCCGCGTTTCCAGGTGGAACATGTTCGCGAACCGCTCCGACTCGTTCCCGTAAACGACTATTTCCGCGCCCTCGACCTGATGCGGTACGCTCTCCTTCCTGAGTGCGCTCTGCGTGATCTTCGAATACGGCAGAGGAAGGAACGCATTCAACTGAGTGGTGAACTCATACTTCTCATTTTGCCTGCGCGCGGTCACGATCCGGCTGGTGCCGATATCCAGGCCGATTGCTCTATCCTGCTCGTTCAACTTGGTGCCTCCTTAGTTCCTTGTATTTCTGTTGTAGATGTCGTCGATACTGTTCGGCGGTCATGCCGTGCCCGCCGGCATCGCGCACAAGGTGCTCCTCGGCCGCGGTCAACCCATCCCACGGACGGCCGCCGATGGCCGCGAGGAAATGGTCGTCGTATGCGAAGCCGAATACTTGCACTGCAGGTACGGGAGCGCTGTATCCGCTCGTCAGACCCAGCTCCCGGAAGGGGAAGTTGCTGGCCCAATCCGTGTGGTATCCCAGGCGCATATTTTCGGGGTTTACCGAAACCTGCGCATGCGTGATGCAGTTCGCTTCGGCGATGCCATAGCGGCTGCGCAGCATCTCCGTCAAGAGCCGGCCCGCATGCAGCTGAGCCGAGCTGGGTGCGAAAACCGAATCCGTCTGCGCCTCGAATGACACGCCGATAAAACTCTCATTGAGATCGACATAGACGCGCTCACGATCGGCCCAAACCGAATGCCCCGCGTGGAATGCGCACTGGTCCTCGGGCACGACCCCATAGACCTGACCGAATCGATCCACAACGAAGTTGTAAAGACGATCGCGCCGGACATGTTCCAGTACATCCTCGCGTGTACGCTTGAGCGCCCGGTTAAGCCCCTGCTCCAGAGGGACGATCAGGCTTTCTGTCGTATGAAACACGATCCCGGACGGGGCGGACGCTACCGGCGAGGCCTGTAGCGTAGCGTGCGAAAAAGTACGATAACGGCGCGGCGTCGATTGCGCAGTATAACCCGTCCGCACTTGCAACCCATTGCTGTAGACCCGGTTGGGGCCCGAATCCTCGACCAGCCAGACCGTCGTTACCGTGCTCGTCACGGCGGCCGGAACCGTCACCGACCGCGTCAGCGGCGCCTGTGACTTTCCGCGCGTCACGGGTTGACCAAGAACCAGAACGCACGCAACCCCAACAATCCTGATCGCCCGGCTCAGAGCGCGCACTCTGCGCTGTCGCCGCTCTGCCGTAGCCCTTAGGAACCGCAGCTTCGAGACGGCATCCGGAATGCCGCTTGCCTGCTGCTCGATCGAAAGGAAAATGCGCAATCGAACAACTGGTGCAGCTACTACGTTATTCCTCTCAGGAGATATTCCCTCCTACGCGATACCCCCGATGCGCGTCACTTACTTTACACTCAAATGGATAGGGGATTCCCAAAAGTGTTAGCACCACAAAAGCGGGCCATGCTTGCCTTAGCAGTATCCGTACTACTGCTCAGTTGTAAATCGTCCGGCCCTCCATCGGCCGCAGCAGCCGGCGGCTTTCCGCCCACGCCGGTTACCGTCGCCGCCGCGCGCACACAAACCATTCCCGTCCAGGTCCGCGCCATCGGCGCCGTCGAATCCATGGTGAGCGTCGCCGTCAAGTCGCAGGTTCCCGGCGAACTCAAGCAGGTCCTGTTCAAGGAAGGCGAGGATGTGCGCAAAGACCAGCTTCTTTTCCAAATCGACCCGCGCCCTTACCAGCAGGCTCTCGATCAGGCGCGAGCCGCCCTCGCAAAGGACACCGCGCTCGTGGCCCAGGCCGAAGCCAACCTTGCGCGCGATCAGGCCCAGCTCCAAAACGCGCAAGTGCAGGCCAAACGCTACGCCGATCTCAACAAGGAAGGCATTGCTTCCAGGGAACAGAACGAAACCTACCAGACCACTTTCGGGACGCAACAGCAAGCCGTGAAAGCGGACGAAGCCGCGCTCGGGAGCGCAAGGGCCTCCGTGAACGTCGATCGCTCCGCCATTGAGACCGCACTGCTGAATCTTTCTTTCTGCTCCATCCGCTCCCCCATTGATGGCCGTACCGGCAGCCTGCTCGTGCAGATCGGCAATCTGGTGAAAGCCCAGGCGGATACCGGTCTGGTCACCATTAACCAGGTGTCGCCCATCTACGCCACCTTCTCGGTTCCTGAAAAGCAGCTCGCGCTCGTCCGCAGGTTCGGAGCCGCGCACCCGCTTCCCGTCGAAGCTACCGTTTCCGGCGACGCATCCGGCCGCGCCACCAAAGGCGCGCTCAGTTTCATTGACAACGCGGTCGATAACACCACGGGCACCATCAAGCTCAAGGCGACCTTTCCCAACCGCGAACGCGTGCTCTGGCCTGGCCAGTTCGTCAATATCACGCTCACGCTCACAACGCTGAACGACGCAATCGTCGTTCCCTCCGAAGCAATTCAATCCGGGCAGCAAGGCCAATATGCCTACGTCGTGAAAACCGACCGGACGGCGGAGATGCGCGTCGTCAAAGTAGGCGAAACGTTTTCCGGCCTGACCGTGATCCTCAGTGGCGTCGCACCCGGCGAAACTGTGGTAACCGATGGCCAGTTAAGGCTCTTCCCCGGCGCGACTGTGAAGATCGCGCCCCCTGTTAAAGCCGCATGAGCATCTCGCATTTCTTTATTAGCCGGCCCATATTCACCTCGCTGACAGCGTTCGCCATCCTGTTGTTCGGCATCGTCGGCTATCGCGCGCGGCCCGTGAGCGAGCTGCCGAGCGTCGATTACCCGACCATCCAGGTGCAGGCGGCCCTCCCGGGCGCCAGCCCCGAGACCATGGCCGCCTCCGTCGCGACACCGCTCGAACGCGAGTTCTCCACCATCGCCGGCATCGACTCCATGAACTCGTCGAGCACTCTCGGCTCGACAAGCATCACCATCCAGTTCACGCTCGATCGCAGCATCGACGCCGCCGCGCAGGATGTTCAGGCCGCCATTTCAAAGGCCGGCGGTCAACTTCCGCCCACCATGCCTCGCCCGCCCACCTATCAAAAGGTGAACCCGGCCGACCAGCCCATCATCTATATAGCGCTCAGTTCAGCCACGCTTCCGCTCTACAAGGTCGATGAATACGCGGAAACGCTGATGGCGCAGCGCATCTCCACCATCAGCGGCGTCTCGCAGGTGGCTGTTTACGGCGCCCAGAAATACGCGGTTCGCGTGCAACTCGATCCCGACGAGCTCTCCAGCCGCGGGATCGGCATGGATGAGGTGCAGATCGCCATCCAGGCGAATAACTCGAATACTCCGACGGGCAAGCTCTATGGCGAGAAACAGGCTTTCACTGTTCAATCCAACGGTCAGTTGACCGATGCCGCCGCGTACCGCTCGCTCATCGTCGCCTACAAAAACGGCAACCCGGTGCGCCTCTCGGAGTTGGGCCAGGTGATCGATGGCGTGGAAAACGACAAGGTGGTCTGCTGGTATAACGATACCCGCGCCATCGTGCTCGCCGTGCAGCGCCAGCCCGGCACCAACACGGTAGAGGTGGTGGATAACATTCGCAAACTGCTCCCGGTGTTCCGCGCGGAAATTCCGCCCTCCGCCAGTCTCGACATCATCTTCGACCGCTCGCAATCCATCCGCAGTTCCATCGGCGACGTGAAATTCACTCTCGTCCTCACCATCTGCCTCGTCGTGATGGTGATCTTCCTTTTCCTGCGGAACATCTCGGCCACGGTGATTCCCGGTGTCGCGGTACCGCTCTCCATCATCGGTACTTTCGCCGCGATGTACCTGCTTGGCTATAGCCTCAACAATCTTTCACTAATGGCGCTTACGCTCTCCGTCGGGTTCGTGGTCGACGATGCGATCGTCATGCTGGAGAACATCGTCCGGCACATGGAAATGGGCGAAAAACGACTCGACGCCGCATACATCGGCTCCCGCGAGATCGGTTTCACCATCGTTTCGATGACCATCTCGCTCGTCGCCGTATTCATCCCGGTGCTGTTCATGGGCGGCATGGTGGGCCGCCTGTTGCATGAATTCTCGGTCACCATCGCGATAGCGATTCTGGTATCCGGCTTCGTTTCGCTCACGCTGACGCCCATGCTCGCCAGCCGCTTCCTGAAGGTACACCCGCCGATGGCGCGTCACGGTATCTTCTATAACGCCCTGGAACGCTTCTTCAGAGGAATGACCTCCGCCTATGCCTACACGCTGCGGTTCGTGCTGCGCATGCGTTTCGTCACTCTGATGCTCTCGTTCGTCGTGCTCGGGCTCACCGGCTGGCTATTCTTCACCATGCCGACCGGCTTCATTCCGAGCCAGGACAGCGGGTTCGTCTTCGGTATCACGCTCGGCGGCCAGGACATCTCGTTCGAATCGATGCTGCAACATCAGCTCGCCGTGCACCGCATTCTCCAGCACGACCCGAATGACGAATCGGCACTTTCGTTCGTCGTCGGCGGGAACCAGGGCTTCCTTTTCATGCGCCTGAAACCGCGCGAGAAGCGCGCCCTCTCCGCCGACCAGGTGATCCAGGAGCTGCGGCCAAAACTGATGTCCATCCCCGGAATGCTCGCGTTCATGCAGAACCCGCCTCCCATCACCATCGGCGGACAGCAGACGCAGAGCCTGTACCAGCTCACTCTGCAGGGCGCCGATCCGAAGGAAGTCTACAAATGGGTTCCGGTGCTTCTCGGCAAGATGCGCACGCTGCCCGGCTTCACCGATGTCACGAGCGATCTGCAGATCGCTAGCCCGCAGGTGACCGTTGACATCGATCGCGACCGCGCGCAGACGCTTGGCCTCACCGCCGACCAGATCCAGAACGCCCTCTACACGGCTTACGGCACGCGCCAGGTCTCCACGATTTACACACCCTCGAACGAATACCAGGTCATCACCGAGGTCGAACCGCAATACCAGCGCAGTCCGGCGGCGCTCTCCAAGCTATACGTGCGTTCATCGAAGGGCCCACTCGTCCCGCTCGACGCGGTGGCGAAACTGAATCGTACGGTGGGACCGCTCACTGTTACGCACTTCGGTCAGCTGCCGTCCGCGACCATTTCGTTCAACCTGCGCCCCGGTTTCGCATTGGGCGATGCCGCCGCGGAGGTTCAGAACGTCATCACGGACCTTCGCATTCCGCCCACGGTTACGCCGCAGTTCCAGGGCACGGTGCAGGCCTTCCAGCAATCCTTCAAGGGCCTGTCGATTCTCCTGATAGTGGCGGTCCTGGTCATCTACATGGTCCTCGGGATGTTGTATGAGAGTTTCATCCACCCCTTGACGATTCTCTCCGGCCTCCCTTCGGCGGTTTTCGGCGCGCTGCTTACTCTTAAGATCTTTCACAAGGATTTGGATCTGTACGCGTTCGTCGGCCTCATCATGCTCTTCGGCGTTGTGAAAAAGAACGCGATCATGATGATCGATTTCGCGATTGAAGCCCGGCGCGTGGAAGGCAAGAGCGCCTATGACGCGATTTACACGGGCTGCCTGCTCCGCTTCCGGCCGATCATGATGACCACGCTGGCGGCGCTTTTCGGAACGCTGCCGATCGCGCTTGGTATCGGCTCCGGAGCCGATGCGAGACAGCCGCTCGGGCTCGCGGTGGTCGGCGGCCTGCTGTTCTCGCAGTTGCTGACGCTGTACATTACGCCTGTGATTTATCTTTATCTGGAAGGGCTATCGCAGCGCCTGGGCCGGATTTCTTTCCGCCGCCGGCCGAAGGCCGAGTCCGAGCTCGAACCCGCGCTGCAGTAATATCCGGGCGCTACGAGCCGACCCGCTGCAGCCCGGGAACGATGTCGAAATGCACATCGCGGCTCAACAGCGGCAACTTGTACTGGCGTGCCAACGCCGCGATCCAAAGGTCGTTGGCAGGTATCGGACGTCCCCTCCGCTTGAGTCCGACGCGGATGTCCGCGTATTGCTGGGCGGTCTCCTCATCCAGCGGAAGCACACGGCAATCCGGGAGCAATGCCGATCCCTGGATGCCGTATCGATATTCGCCCAATACAATCACCGGCACGGCGATTTCATCGGCCCTGCGGAACATAGGTTGTACTTCCACATGACCGTCGGCCAACGCCAACAATCCGTTCGTGTCCAGGATCAAAGCTTATCCTCTGGCTCGATCTGACCGAACTCCTCCTCGATGACTCGATTGATCCGGACCGTCTCTGTGTGCAGGTCACGCAATTTGCCGAAGCTCTGCATCCACGGTTTGGTCTTGCCGGGATGGGGACGCAGTTTATCTGCCAGGGCCTCCAGCACAAATGCCCGAAGAGGAATGCCGCGCTCGTCGCCAGCGGACTTCGCATGGCGGAGCAGCGCGTCCGGAATTTCGATTGTCGTCTTCACCTATATTTGAATCTCCCATATTACGGGTCGATGACTGCGAAGAGAATCGAATAGCGGGTGTGGTTTGATGGGAGTTGACACCTTATACCATTCAGGCTCTCGCCACCGACTATGACGAAACCATTGCAGAAATGGGGACCGTTTCGCCGAGTGTTATCGCGGCGCTCGAACGGTTCCGCGCATCCGGACGCAAGTTGGTTCTGGATACCGGGCGCTCGCTCCATGACTTGCTGGCCTCCTTCCCGCGCGTGGACTTGTTCCATCGCGTAATCGTCGAAAACGGGGCGGTCTTATATCGGCCTGAAACGGGTGAAGAGGAGTTGCTCGCCTCGCCCTTGCCGGCCGCTTTTCTGCAGGATCTGGAGCGGCGCGGGGTATCGCCCATACCCTCCCGGCGCGTGGTCCTCGATACCTGGGCGCACCATGCGGACGCGATTCGCGATGCGATGGACGCCGCAGGACTCGAACTCTCTCTCTTCTTCAACAAGAGCACGCTCCTGGCGCTGCCGACCGGCGTCGACAAAGGCACGGGTCTGAATGTTGCGCTTGCGGAACTAGGTATCTCACCCGAAAACACGGTCGGCGCGGGCGACGAAGAGAACGATCATGCGCTCCTTGAAGCGTGCGGCTTCGCGGTCGCCATGCCGCACGCCATCTGTACGCTAAAAGACCGGGCGCACTGCGTCATGCCCATTGTTGCGCTCATCGATGCGATTCTTGCCGGTAACGGAGAGCCAGTGTGGGGTCCACGCGGGTCGCACTCTTTGCCGGAATATATCCCGCCAGCAGCGCAGCTCTAGCAATCTCCACGACCGCCGGCTGAAGCGGCAGACCTCATTTGCGGGATGCTTTAGGCAGTCGGCCTACTTCTCGGTCTCAAACAACGCCCTCGGGAGCTGCGACTGTCGGATGATGCTCAACAAGGTGCCGCGCTGGACCGGATCGTGAAGAGGAACCGGAACGGTTATCGTGGTGCCTTCGATCCGCTTCCGCATGACACGATGGCTGCCGGACTGCAGCAAATCCACTGTGTTCGAGAATTTGACAAATCTCTGAGCCCGAAAGAACTCGGAGCCTACCCAACCGGCACCTCAACCTGCGTCACGAAAACTTCGCCGTGAAATCGTCGAGCGGTTTCGGAGGGGTCTGCGGTCTCGAAAAACAGAGTGAGGGCCTCAATCAAGTTCGCTCGCGCGTCTTCGATCGACACTCCCTGACTCGCAACATCGAGCTCCGGACAAAGGGCGACGAACGCGTCTCCTTCTCGCTCGATGATCGCGGTCAAACGCTGTTGGCTCTGCATAGTTCGAGTCTATAACGGACCATTTAACTACCTCACTGGTTTCCTATAAACTCAATCCGGCGCGCCGACATTCGCCGGTCACAAAACTGAAAATTTATTTCCCCTGCCCCTGTCACCACTTACACTCGCACCCCCACAAACCGCCCACTTACGTAGGCTACCGTCATATCGAGGAACGATCATGTCAGCCGTCGGCCAAGCCCCATCCGTCCCCCTCGGTCTCACCGCCGCGCAGGAACACGTCATTTCCTTGCTGTCCACCGGAAGCACCATCGCCGCCGCCGCCGAAGCCGCCGGCGTCCACCGCAACACCATCTCCCATTGGCGCCGCACGCTCCCCGCTTTCGCGCATGCCCTGGCCGCCGCTCAATACGACCGCGCGCTGCACTGGCGCGACCTGACCGAACAGCACATTGAACTCGCCATCACCACCATCCGCGACCTGATGGCCGATCCCAACACTCCGCCCAGCATCCGCCTGGGCGCCGCGCTCGCTCTGCTGAAAAACGCCTCTACCTTGCCGCCCGAGGAGCCCGCCCTCACGGACGCCGGCTTCCAGCGAAACCTTGCCACTCTCCTCGATCCGGCGCAGTTCGAATCGCCCGCTGCCGTTGTGCAGAACGAACCGGCGATGCACAATCTGCACAATTCTGCACAACAGCCCTTCCGCCGCGTCGCTCCGAAAGTCGGCCGCAACGACGCCTGTCCCTGCGGCAGCAAACGAAAATACAAGCAATGCTGCCTGCAATCGCCGCCGGCAGTTCTTGCCGGATCCGCCGCTGCGTAGGTCCGCGGCCCCCTTACTCGTACCGAAGGGCTCGAATAGGGTCAACGCGGGTCGCACGCCTCGCCGGAATATATCCCGCAAGCACCGCAACGCCGCCAATCCCCGCCACACCAAGCGCCAGCGTGACCGGATCGTTTGGCGTGATGCCGTAAAGCTGCGTTTGCACCAACCGCGTCAGCGCCAGGGCCGCCGGCAGGCCGATCGCCAGGCCCACGACAACCAGCACCAGCACCTCTCGCATCACAAGCCAGACCACGTCCCCGGCGAACGCGCCCAGCGCCATCCGGATGCCGATCTCCCGCGTCCGCCGCGCCACCATATACGCCATCACTCCATAGAGACCGATGCCCGCCAGCAGCGTCGCCAATAGCCCGAACGCGCTCGAAAGGCTGGCGACCAGGCGCTCCGTGACCAGCGAATCGTCCATCTGCTTTTCGAGTGTCGTCATGAAGGAAACGGGCAGATCCGAATCAAGTTGCTGAACCGTTCGCCGCAGAGTATTGGACATCTGCGCAGGGTCGCCGGAGGTACGCACGTAGGCGAACATTCCGAGCACGAACTCCATCTGCTGATATGGCCGGAAGACCTCCATCGGCATCTCGTCCCGCATGCTTTCGTACTTGGTATCGCGCACTACGCCCACGATCGTGATGTCCGTCTTCGTGCCGGGGTCGTCTCCCATTCCTAAGTGCCGTCCAACCGCATTCGTTTCCCCGAAGAAATGTTTCGCGAACCGCTCGTTCACGACGGCGACCTTCTGCGATTTCCGGTCATCGCGCGCATTGAAGGCGCGGCCCGCGAGCACCGGCACATCCAGCGTCTGAAAATAGGCGGGACTTACAAAATTCATGTGCGGATCGCCGATCAGGTCGCGATGGTTCTTCGTCGGTTCCACTGTCACTGAACTGTCCCACTCGTTACCCTGCAGCACCGGCATGATGGCAAGCGACGCGGATTGCACCATCGGCAGGCGGCTCATCGCCTCCTCCAACTGCCGGTAGAACTGAAGACTCCGCTCTTCCTTGTACCCGTTCAGCGTAGGGTTGACCGCAAACGCGAGAAGGTTCTGCGTCCGGAATCCCGGATCCAGATCCCGCAGATTCTTCAGGCTGCGAATGAACAAGCCCGCGCCGATCAGCAGGAGCAATGAGAGCGTCACCTGCGCGACCACAAGGGCCTTCCGGAACCCGACGGACGTTCCCCCCACTACCGCCCCCGCCTGATCCTTCAGCGTTCCGGCGAGATTCGGACGCGTGGACTGCAATGCCGGCGCAAGTCCGAATAACACGCCTGTTGCCAGCGACACGCCGATATTGAACGCGAGCACGCTCCAGTCCGGCGTGCTCGAAATCGTGAGCTGCCGCGTGGTCGCCGGAAGAAAACTGAGAAGCGCCCGGTCGATCCAGACAGCTAACGCCAGGCCGGCGAGGCCTCCGGTGATGGAGAGCATCAAGCTTTCCACCAGCAGCTGGGAAAGGATGCGCTGGCGGCTTGCCCCGAGCGCGAGGCGCACCGCGATCTCTTTTTGGCGCGCCGTTGCCCGCGCGATCAGGAGGTTCGCCACGTTCGCGCACGCAATCAGCAGCACGAGGGCCACCACGGCCATCAGCACCAGCAAGGGAGTTGAAAACTGGCGTCGCAAATCGGAGTCGCCTTTCGAGGCCGGCTGCACATCCATCCACATCTTGAGAAACTTCTGCCTGGTGTCCGGCGCGGCCTTCGCGAAATCCTTCTCCCGCACCTCCATCTCGAGCATCTGATGGAACAGTGGCTGCAACCCGGCCTTGGCGCGATCGAGCGTCGTCCCCGGCTTCAGGCGGCCATAAGCGGTCACCCAGCGCATGCGCCGGTCGTTGAGGGAATAGTACGGACCCGGCGTAAGCTGCGCCTTCATCATCATCGGGACGCGCACCTGCGGCGAATAGCCCGGGTCCGTGCCGTCGAAACCCGCGGGGCTCACGCCGACAATCGTGAAGGGATAACCGTTCAAGATCAGCTTCTTCCCGACTACGTCCGGATCGCGGGCGAACCGCGTCGTCCAGTAGCCGTAGCTCAGAACCGCCACCGGATGGCCGCCCTGTCTCAAGTCGTCCTGTGCAGTGAACACGCGCCCTAGGGCCGGTCCCGCACCAAGCACCGGAAAGTAATTGCCCGAAACCAGTTCGCCGGAGACGCTCTCCGTCCGGCCCTCGAAGACTGCGCTCATCGCCGTGCGGCTCGCGCAGAACATCCCACTGAACACCTGGTTCTTGTCTCGCAGCTCGGCATACATCGGATAGGAGACTCGGTTGCGCCCATTGTTGCTGCCGTAGTGCTGGCCGCGTGCCACCAGATAGACCAGTTCCTGCGGATTCTTCACCGGCAGCAGCCGCAGCAAAACCTGGTTCACCAGAGTGAAGATAGCCGTGTTCGCACCGATGCCGAGCGCGAGCGAAAGAATGGCCACGCTGACGAAGACGGGCGCTTAGGTCAGCGTGCGAACGGCATAGCGGATGTCTTGAAGAAGGTGTCCCACGGTGTGTATACCGTGGGACGAGCCAAAGGTTACCGGGTTAGCCCGGACTCGTCAGCCCCACCAGCTCTCGCCCGGAGCCAAATGCGCCTTCGCCACATCCGGGTTCAATTCGATCCCGTAGCCCGGTTTGTCCTGGATCGTGAAATATCCCTTTTCCCAGAACGGGCCTTCGCGCACCACCAGGTCCGGCCACCACTCCACCCAATTCGCGAGCTCATGAATCCGGAACTCCCGCATCGCCGCCGCCGCGTGGCACGACGCAATTGTCCCCACGGGGCTCGCGGGGTTATGGC
>JAOAPQ010000107.1 GCA_025462965.1 Bryobacterales bacterium | reverse complement strand
GACGGATGGGAAGTGATTGGCGACGGTCAATGGACCGTGATGTCCGACGGCACGCTGCTCGGCCAACGCACAGCCGATCTACGGAAAATGTTCGTCCCCGGCGGGCCGTTCGGCACACCGCAGGATTTCAAATCTTGGGTGGACACGCAATCGTGGCTCTACACCAGGCGAAACGATTTCGGCGAGTTCGATTTACACCTGGAATACTGGACCAAGACGACCGGCAATAGCGGCGTCTCGATCCGCGACTCGTCACGCGCGAAGTGGGGCGTGACCACGCCGCCCGATTACAAGCGGACGCCTTCCAAAGTCGGGTACGAAATCCAGATCAACAACCGCTTTCCGGACCCGCATCCCTCGGGCAGTATCTACGGCTTTGTCGATGCGCCGAAAGATGCCCAACGTGACGATGACTGGAACAGCATGGACATTTCCTCGCGCAACGAGAAGATCTCCATCACGCTCAACGGACGCGTCGTTGCGGAACATCCGGGCGATCCGCAGCGCGCGAAGACGGGGCCCATCGGGCTTCAGTTGCATGACCAGTTCGCGATTGTCATGTTTCGGAACATTCGCATTCGGGAGCGATGAAGCGGCCTATTCCCGCGGTGTGCGCGATTTACATCTTGAGCAGTCGAATATGGCCGTTGCTGGTCGAAAGGTCGATCAGGGGACTTCCGGAATCGCCGCCGTTGATGGCGCCCTCCAGGTGCCGCTGGTCGATGCGCCCCTGCATCATCACGTCGAAATCCGAAGTAATCCGCTGGTGGCTCGTGGAGGCCGATACGCGCGCCGCAGTATCTGCCGGCAAATGCAAGGTAATGGAACCGTTGGTGGTGGTCGCGCGGACATCGTTTTTCAGTTTTCCATCCACCGTCAATTCGATCGGCCCGTTCGAGGTGGTCAAGCGGAAGGCGCTCTTCGAATCACCGGAATTTTCGTGGATGCGAATGCCGCCATTCGTGCTGGTCGCTTCGATCGCGCCCTTCACGGAGTCCGCGCGGACGTGACCGTTCGACGTATGAAGATGCGCGGAACCATCGATATCTGCCGCATCGATGGCGCCGTTGGTGGTCTGCGCCTCGACATTGCCTTGCAGGCGGCCCACATGGATGCCCCCGTTCGAGGTGCGCAAGTGCGCCGTTCCTTCGAGATTATTGGCGCGGATGGCCCCGTTGGTGCTGACCACCCGGTCCAGTTGTACCTTGCGCGGCACGCGTATAACGAACCGCGCGCCCATGTTGCCATGCCCGTCCATCGGGTGAACCGTGCGAATGGAGACTGAACTATCGGAATGGTTGATGTCGATCCTGATCTCGTCGCGCAAAGCTTCCGTCCGCGCGTACTTGCTGCCTGTGATCTCGACCGAGTTCTGGTCCCACCCGCTTATCTCCACGGATCCGTTGAAATTTTCCAGCGTGAAGCTAGCGCCGGGGTTCAGCGGGTAGCTGTAGCGGAAATCGGACTGGTAGCGTTCGTCGGAAGCGAAGTCTTCGAAGTTGCAGCCCGCGAGACTCAGGGAAGCCGCTACCGCGATGGTTGAAGCCAGGTACTTGCGCATGGTTCCTCTCGTGAGATTAATACGTGAATCGCGAGGAGGAAGTTCGGGCGATTATGACTCCGGCCGCAGGGGAGGACCCAAGTCCGTTCCGCGTGTCATTGCGGAACGGATTATAAATGAGCCTATACTCATTCACCGGGGCGCACGACGCTACCTGAAAACTGTACAGGGGTCGGATTGCGCTCGCGGAACTGGCGTTGGTGCCAGTAGGGATAGGGCGGCGTCACTTCACTGGCCTGATCGAGCCGGGCGACTTGATCGGGTGTCAGGTTCCAGCCCACCGCGGCCAGATTCTGGCGAAGCTGTTCCTCGTTTCGCGCGCCGATGATCACGCTCGAAACCGTGGGGCGCTGCAACAGCCAGTTGAGCGCAATCTGCGGCACAGTCTTGCCGGTCTCGGAAGCGATCTCGTCTACGGCATCCATCACCTTGTAAAGGTACTCGTCCGGGACCGGCGGCCCCTGCTCCGCGGTCTTATGCAGCCGGCTGGTCTCCGGCAGCGGTTGTCCGCGGCGGATTTTGCCCGTGAGGCGGCCCCAGCCGAGCGGACTCCAGACAGTGGCGCCCACCTCCTGATCGATACCAAGCGGCATGAGCTCCCACTCGTAATCGCGGCCGATGAGCGAATAGTACACCTGATGCGAGCAATATCGGGCCCAGCCATACTCTTCAGACACTCCGAGCGACTTCATCAAGTGCCAGCCAGAGAAGTTCGAGCAGGCAATATAGCGGACCTTCCCGCTCTCAACCAATGTGTTCAGAGTTTGGAGTGTTTCTTCTACCGGGGTAAGGGCGTCGAAGCCGTGCATGTGGTAGAGGTCGATATAGTCGGTGCCGAGACGCCGCAGACTGGCTTCACACGCGGCCAGAAGGTGATGGCGCGATGAGCCCAGCTCGTTGGGACCATCGCCCATGGGAAAAGTGGCCTTCGTCGAGATGAGTACTTCATGACGGCGTTTGCCGATGGCTTTGCCCAGGATCTCCTCCGAAAGGCCTCGCGAGTAGACGTCGGCCGTGTCGAAGAAATTTACTCCTGCTTCCAGGCAGATATCGAGCAGGCGCGTGGCCTCAGCGACGTCGCTCGCCCCCCATGCCTTAAAAAATTCATTGCCGCCACCGAAGGTGCCGGTTCCGAAGCAGAGAACGGGAACCTTCAGCCCCGAGTGGCCAAGTCTGCGATAGTCCATAAACGAGGAGATGCGGACGATCGGGAGAAGATGCAGATTGCTATTCGGCGCAAGGACTTCGTCCGCTAGCCCGGCATTAGCCGGAACGCAACTACCGCGAGCGGCGGAAGGGTGATCGAGATGCTGTGCTCGCGCCCGTGCTTCGGCTCAGGCGCCGAGATAACGCCGCCGCTATTGCCCACATCGCCGCCTCCAAACATTTTGGCGTCCGTATTGAAGATTTCTTCATAGAATCCCGCCACCGGCACTCCGAACGAATACCCCGTTCGCACCACCGGGGTGAAGTTGCACGCGAAGAATAAGAAATCTTCCGGCTTTTCCGCACGCCGCAGGAACGCGATGATCGAGTTGTCTACGTCGTGCAGGTCCACCCACTCGAACCCGGACGGGTGAAAGTCAACCTGGTGCAACGCCGGATGTTTCCTGTAGAACGCGTTCAATTCGCGCACCAGATTCTGCAGTTTACGGTGCCGCTCGAACTGCAGCAGGTCCCAACGCACGCTGCCCGCGTAATTCCACTCTTCCCACTGGCCCACCTCGCAACCCATGAAGAGCAGTTTCTTACCGGGATGAGCGACCATGTATGCGAGAAATGCGCGCACGTTCGCGAACTTCTGCCAATCGTCACCGGGCATCCTGCTGATGAGCGATTGTTTTCCGTGCACCACCTCGTCATGGGAGATCGGTAGCACGAAATTCTCGGTGAACGCGTAGATCATGCTGAACGTGATGTTGTTGTGGTGATACTTGCGGTTCACCGGATTTTCGGCGAAGTAGTGCAGCATGTCGTGCATCCAGCCCATGTTCCACTTCATGGTGAATCCCAGGCCGTTGGCGTATACCGGTCGCGAGACACCGGTGAAGGCGGTAGATTCCTCGGCGATCGTCACAGCGCCCGGCACCTCGTGCGCGAGTTCGTTGAACCGGCGCAGGAAATCGATCGCCTCCAGATTTTCGTTGCCGCCATACCGGTTCGGTACCCACTCCCCGGCTTTGCGCGAGTAGTCCAGATACAGAATCGAAGCCACCGCGTCCACGCGCAGGCCGTCGATATGGTATTTCTTCAGCCAGAAAAGAGCATTTGAGATTAAGAACTCTCTTACTTCGTTGCGCCCGAAGTTGAAGATCAGCGTGCCCCAATCGCGGTGCTCGCCTTTGCGCGGGTCCTCATGCTCATAAAGCGCCGAACCATCGAAAAAGGCCAGGCCGTGCGCGTCCTTGGGGAAATGCGCCGGTACCCAGTCCACGATCACGCCGATGCCTTCCTGGTGGAAGCGGTCGATGAGGTGCATGAAGTCTTCCGGCGTTCCGAAGCGCGCAGTCGGCGCGTAATACCCGGTGATCTGGTACCCCCACGAGCCGCTGAAGGGATGCTCCATCATGGGCATCATTTCGACATGCGTGAAGTTCATAAACTTCACGTACTCCACCAGCTTTTGGCCCATTTCCCGGTAAGAGAGATACTCACCCTTCGGCCGCCGCATCCAGCTCTCCAGGTGTACTTCGTAAACCGAGACCGGCTCGCGCAGCCAGTCTCTCTTCCCACGCGCCTCCATCCATTCCGCATCGCGCCATCGGTACCGGTCCAGCTCGCGCACAACGGAGGCGGATTTCGGCGGCACCTCGCTGCCGAACCCGTATGGGTCGGCCTTCAACTGCTCGTAGCCGAAGAACCGCGAACGCACGTGGTACTTATACGCCGCGCCTTCCTCTACGGCGGGTATGAACAGCTCCCACAATCCGCCGTTGCGTTTCCGCATCGGTTGACGGCGCGTGTCCCAGTCGTTGAAATCGGCGGTGACGGAAACACTGATGGCATTCGGAGCCCACACGGCGAACTGCACGCCGCGCACACCCTCTACTTCTTTGAAGTGAGCGCCCAGCGTGTCGTAACTCTGGAAGTTTGTTCCTTCTCCATGAAGGTAAATTTCATATTCCGTCATGACGGGCGGAAATCGGTAGGGATCCTCCACCACCTGGACGGAACCGTCGTACCGCGTTAGTTCCAGCCGGTACGGACGGATCTCACCCGGGAGTTCCGCTTCGAAGAAACCCGCGTTGTGTTTCTTCTTCATCTGGGTGCGCGGGCCTGCGTCTACAACCGCGACGCATTGCGCCTGGGGCAAGAACGCCCTGACTACCCAACCCGCTTCGAGCGAGTGCGGACCGAGCACACGGAACGGGTCACCGTGGTAGCCTCCCACGATAGCTTCGACTTCTTCTGCTGTCATGCGAACTTCATTATATGGCGCAAGCGGAGTTACACCTTCACCTGGAAGGCTCGATTGATCCGGACACGATTCAGTTACTCGATCCCGGACTCACACGGGAAGAAATCGGGGCCCGGTATGAGTTCGAGGACTTCGCGGGCTTCATTGCCTGTTTCCGCTGGATTGCACAGCGCCTCCGCGGTCCGGAGGACTACGCGCTCGTTACGCGCCGCCTGCTCGAACGGCTCGAGCGGGAAGATATTCTTTACGCCGAGATCACGCTGTCGGCCGGAGTCGTGCTTTGGAAGGAGCAGGATCTCGCCGCAATCTGGGACGCCGTTCGAGACGAAAGCGACCGTTCGCCGGTAGAGGTCTTCTGGAATCTCGATTCGATTCGGCAGTTCGGCCCGGATCTCGCGATGCAGGTCGCCGAGTTCGCGGCAACGCGGGTTGGGGAGGGCGTTATTTCCATTGGCATTGGCGGGGACGAGATTGCCGGGCCTGCAAAGTGGTTTCGCGATGTGTTCAGATTCTCGAAGGATAGCGGCCTGCGCCTCACCGCTCACGCGGGTGAAACCGCGGGCCCGGAGTCTATTTGGGCGGCCCTGGAGATCGGCGCCGAGCGCATCGGTCATGGCATCCGCGCGGTTGACGATCCGTCGCTGATGGCGTATTTACGCGACCGGCAGATCCCGTGCGAAGTGTCTATCGTGAGCAACCTGCGCACCGGCGCGGTTCGCTCACTTGACGAACATCCGATCAGGCGTTTGTTCGATGCCGGCGTCCCGGTTGTGCTGAACACGGATGACCCCGCGATTTTTGGGACTACGTTGGCGGGGGAGTTTGCGCTGGTGCGTGAGCGCTTTGGCTTCACTGATGAGGAATTGGCGACCGTCGCCGAGAATGCGTGGAAATTCCGCTTCGCCCACTAGAACCGATTGCCAATCGGCTGCGGGTTTGGCAACCCGCCCCACACCGGACGCCAACTTCTATATAATAGACACGCTTTGCATCGAGTAGCATGCAGTGTCGCTGTTCTGGTTTCCGCCGTATTTACATTGAACGGCGCCGACCGCAAGATATCCTTCTCGGATGATGTACGGCCAATCTTCCAGAGCAGTTGTTGGAAATGTCACGGTTCCGGAACGCAGCTGGGCAAACTGGATCTGAGCTCGAGGGATTCCGCGTTACGGGTCATCACTCCGGGAGACCCCGAAAAGAGCCGCCTCTACCGCTTGGTCGCGGGACTCGAAAAACCGGCGATGCCTATGGGCAGCACGCTTACTCCACAACAGTTGGAAACCATCCGGCTTTGGATCAACCAGGGCGCGGTTTGGGATTCGACAGGGAAATACTGGGCGTTTGAGAAGCCGGTATCGGCCCGCGGAAAATCGATTGATGACTTAGTGAAACGGGCGCTCGACGAGCGCGGCCTCACTCCAGCGCCCGAAGCCGACCGGCGCACTTTGCTGCGGCGAGCCTATCTGGACTTGATCGGACTTCCGCCCACTCCAACCGAAACGGATGAGTTTCTGAACGATCGCAAGCCGGGCGCCTGGGAGCGGCTTATCGATAAGTTGCTGGCTTCGCCGCATTACGGGGAGCGATGGGGACGGCACTGGCTGGACGTGGCCCGCTACGCCGACTCGAACGGCTTCGAGCATGATTTCGACCGTCCGAATGCGTGGCGCTATCGCGATTATGTGATTCGAGCATTCAACGCAGACAAGCCATATGACGCTTTTCTGCGCGAGCAAATCGCAGGCGACGAACTGCCGAACGTGACGCAAGACAGCCTGATCGCGACAGGCTTCCTGCGGAACTACGCCAAGGTCGGGTTTCGCGAGAAGGACAATCCGGAGAACCGGTTCGACTATCTGGATGACATGCTAGGGACAATCGGTCGCGGTGTCCTCGGGTTGACCGTGCAGTGCGCGCGCTGCCACGACCACAAGTTCGATCCTATCTCGCAGCGGGACTATTACCGGATGCAGGCCTCGCTTTTCGGGTATGTGGAGGTCGATCATCCGCTCACGTCTCGTGAAACGGCCGCTGCCTACGAGAAGAAGAAGGCGGAGATCGACGCGCGGGTGAACGCGGTCCGGCAGAATTTGCGTGAACTGGAGCGCCCCTACCGCGACCAGCTTCTGCCGGCGAAGTACAAACGGTTCCCGCAGAACGTGCAGGACGCGATCGCCACTCCCGAAGACAAGCGAACGCCGGGACAGGTCCTTCTGGCGAGCCAGGTAATTCGCACAGTTTCCGTGTCACCGGCCGAGATCGACCGGATCATGAACCCGCAAGATCTCGCGCAGAAGCAGACGCTGAACGAGGAGATCGCGCGCATCGAGAAGGAACGGCCGGAGCCAATCCCGGTGGCGATGGGAATCACCGACGGAGATTACCGTTTTACGCCGGACGGGCCCGGCGATGAACCGGCTCCCGGGAAGGGCGTGAAGCAGGCGGCGATCGAGGGCAGCTTCCTGCATAGGGGACCGGGGCGATATCAGACACCGCCATCTTATTTGTTGGTGCGGGGCGATCCGAACAGCAAAGGTCCGGAGATGCAGCCTGGATTTCTGAGCGCGATCACGTACGGAAATCCCCCCACGGAGTTGCCGCCGGCTTCCGGCAACACGGCAGGCAGAAGACGCGCGCTGGCGGAATGGCTGGTTTCGCCGGAGAATCCGCTGACGGCGCGGGTGATCGTGAACCGCATCTGGCATCACCACTTCGGGCACGGTATCGTTCCGACCCTGGACAATTTCGGCAAAATGGGCGAGATGCCGAGCAATCCGGAACTGCTCGACTGGCTTGCGGTGGAGTTTGTGAACCGCGGCTGGAGCATCAAACAGATGCACCGGCTGATCATGACGTCGGACGCGTACAAGCGCGCATCGAAGTTCGATGATGCCGCGGACCTCGCGAAAGATCCTCAGAATCGGTACCTCTGGCGTTACCCTATGCAGCGGCTGGATGCCGAGATCATTCGTGATTCGATTCTGGCGGTGAGCGGCGGATTGAACCCGGAGATGTTCGGGAAGCCCGTGTTTCCGAAGCTGCAGGCCGATGTTTTGAAGTCGATGAACTACGGGATCTGGAAGCAATCGGAAGACGGGCCGATGGTGTGGCGGCGCAGCGTTTACGTGTATCGGAAGCGCGGATTGCCTTATCCGTTGCTGGACATCTTCGATCTGCCGAACCAGAACATCTCGTGCGGCGCGCGCAACGTTTCCACCGTGCCGACGCAGGCCTTGACTCTCTTGAACGACGAGTTCGTGCTGCGGCAAGCTCAGCTACTTTCGAACCGGTTGCAGGAAACCGAACCAACGGACCCGGCGAAGCAGATCGAACTGGCGTACCGGCTCGCGCTGGGGCGGGGGCCGGAAGATTCGGAGTTGCGGGTCAATTTGGAGTTTTTGAAGACGCGCAAGCTGGTGGATTTCGCGCATGTACTGCTGAATCTGAACGAATTTTTGTATCTGAGGTGAGCCGTGTTCCGGTCGCGACGTAAGTTCCTGTTCGAGAGCTGCGGTGGATTGAGCGGCTTGGGCTTGGCCTGTCTGCTGGATCAGGACGGCCTGCTGAAAGCCGAGGGTGTGGAAACGAACCCGAATGCGGCGAAGAAGCCACACTTTCCGGCGCGCGCGAAGAGCGTCATTTCCTTGTTCATGAGCGGCGGCGTGAGCCACATGGATACCTTCGATCCGAAGCCTGCCCTGGCGAAATATGCGGGCCAGCCTTTGACTGGCAAGGGCGAGATCGTGGTGCGGCAGGGCAATCCGGGGCCGCTAATGCCGAGCCCGTTCACGTTCCGCAAATACGGACAATCCGGGATCGACGTCTCGGAAATTTTTCCGCAGGTTGCGAAGCATGTGGACGAACTCGCGGTGATGCGCTCGGTGATGGGCATGTCAAACGACCACGTGCAAGGTCACTATGCGCTCGCAACGGGGATGATCCGGATGGGATTTCCGAGCGTGGGGTCGTGGGTTAACTACGGGCTGGGATCGGAAAATCAGAACTTGCCGGGATTCGTGGTCATCTACGATGCGCACGGCGGTCCATTCGGGGGACCTGCCAACTGGAGCGCAGGGTTCATGCCAGCGGCGTATCAAGGGACGGTTTTTCGGCCTTCGGGCACGCCGATCGTAGATCTGACGCCGCCCGCGGACATCGCGCCGGAGCAGCAGCGGGCGCGCCTGGATCTGCTGATGAAGCTGAACGAGATGGATGCGGCGAAGTACCCGGGGAACACGGATCTGGCCGCACGCATAGAAAGCTACGAGCTGGCGTATCGGATGCAAAGCACCGCTCCGGAGGCCGTGAATGTGGAGTCCGAGCCAGAGGCGACGCGGAAGCTCTATGGACTGGACGACCCCGTCACGGCGCCGTTCGCGCGACAGTGTTTGATGGCGCGGCGGCTGGTGGAGCGCGGTGTGCGGTTCGTTCAGTTGTATCACGGCGGGTTGGGCGTCCAGAACGTGGATACCTGGGACGCGCACGAAAACGTGCAGGATAACCACAGCCGTCATGCCGCCGAAGTCGATAAGCCCATCGCGGCGTTGCTGACGGACCTGCGCGCGACCGGCCTGCTCGATTCAACGCTGGTCATCTGGCAGGGTGAATTCGGCCGCATGCCGATTTCCCAGCGCGGCGTGGGTCGCGATCACAACCCCGGGGCGATGAGCATCTGGATGGCGGGCGCAAAGATTCGCGGCGGCCAGATCATCGGGAGCAGCGATGAATTCGGGTACAAGGCGGAGGAGCAGCCGATCTCCGTCCACGATCTGCACGCGAGCATTCTGCATTTATTGGGCATGGATCACAAGCGATTGACGTATCGCTTCAACGGCCGCGATATCCGCCTGACCGATGTTTATGGGGAGCTTATCCCGCAGGTCTGTGGCGACAAAGCCGCATAATCACCGCGAGGGCTGCGAAATCGTGATGTTGCGGTACTTCATCCCGCCGGTGTGGTCGCCCTGAATATAAAGCGGGCCGGGTTCCGCTTCGTGACTGTCGAGCGCGCCTCCCGTGATCCCCGGAATTTCCTGGTTATCAATGGTGGTGACGCCATCTCGCACGATGGTCACCCGGCGTCCCACCAGGGTGATGTCATAACTTTCCCATTCGCCGGGCTTTGCCGGAAGGGAAGCCGCGGGAGCAAGAAATCCATAGATGGACCCCATACCGTGCATTTTGTCGTTTTTGTCGGCCGCTTCGTACTCGACCTGCACTTCGTACCGGCCGCGCAAGTAGACCCCGCTGTTGCCTTCCTTCGGGCAGTTATATTCGAGATGAAGTTTGAAGTCGTTGAACATGCGCTCGGTGCGGATGTTCGCGCCTGGGGCTTTGTTCACCAATTCGCCATTCTCGGCCTTGTAGTTGTTTTGCACGGGTTTCCCGGGTTCGGTGATCAACGGCTTCCATCCGGTGAGATCCTTTCCGTTGAAGAGAGGCTCGGGCTTGCCCCAGCTGCTCACGGTTCGCGCGAGTTTCGGCGCCTCCACTCCCGTCAGTTTGCCTTTTGTTCCGTCTTCACGGTTCTGAAAACCGGTAAGCTTGCCGCCGTTTGCAGTCATGTCCCAGGTGACATGTGTGTTCTTACCGAACCATTCGGTGGTGCTGAACGACAGATGCGATCCCTTCACCGAGACGCCGGTCGCGGCGTGCGCGCTGGCGACGCGCCCAACGATGATTACCTCAGGGCGTCCGTCTTTTTGCGTCACTTCCATCCAGGAGGGATAGGACTCCGTCGGCGTTTTGATCGTGAGATCCCAACGGCCCGCGAACGGAAGTTCCTTTTCGGAGAGCATCGAAAACGGAAGCAGGAGGGCGCAGGATATTGCGAGATAGAGTTGGTTCATCTGCGGTTAGTTTATCTGACCGGCGCCGGATCCACCCTCAAACCTTCCCTCGCTACATCTCCCGGGTTGGGGATGATCGCATCCCCCTCCTGCAGTCCGCTGACCACCTCCATCCGGTCCCCATAGTCCCTGCCGACTTTGATCTTTTGGAGATGCACCGTATGATCCTGCCGGACTACCGCGACGGTGGCCCCGTTCGAGCCGACGACGAGCGCGTCGCTGGGTACCAGCAGCGGCGGGTTCGCGCGGGCACTGCCGAGGTCCACCTGGGCGTACATGCCGGGGAACAGCACACCCTCCGGATTCGGCACCTGGATTTCGATGAGCAGCGTTCGGCTCGTGGGATCGAGTGCGGTGGCGGTTCGCGCTACCTTGCCCGGGAAGCGGCGGCCTGGCAGATTGGAGACGGTCAGTACCGCGGTTTGGCCGGGCCGCACCGAATTTGCATGTGTCTGCGGGACATTCACATAAGTCCGCAGGTTAGCCGTCTGGGCGATTCGGAAGAGAAGCGTGTTGCCCGCCGTTACCAGGGCGCCGACATCCACGTTGCGCAAGGTGATCGCTCCATCGAAAGGCGCCTTTACCAACAGATAGCTCTTCATCCTCTCGAGCCGCGCAACGTTCGCTTCCGCCGCGGCGACGTTGCCTTTCTGCGCGGCAATCGCCTGCTCGAGCGATTGCAGGCTTGAGGCCCTCGATTGGTATTGGGCCTGATACTGATCGTTGTCCTGCCGCGAGACGACGCCCCGGGCGACCAGGGTTTTCCACCGGTCCGCCGTGATGCGGGCCATCTCCGTATCGGACTTGCCTTGCTGGTAATTGGCCAGCGCCTGCTGCAACGCCCCCTGCGCCTGCTGCAAGCTTGCTTTGGACTGGCGGATCTGGTCATCCATCTCGGGCGCTTCTATTTCGGCTACCGGTTGGCCGGCCCGAACGCGATCGCCTATATCGACCATGCGCCGCAGGATGTATCCGTCAGCGCGGGCGAGGATGGGTGCTTCGGTAATAGCCTGGATATTGCCTGGGAGTTCCAATGCACTATCGTGCGCGGAACGGCCGACCGCGATCACCTGCACACGCGGCAGAGCCACCTCTTGATCGTGGGCCTCGCTCACGATGAGCGCGTTTCGCGTCCGCAGAGGAATGTACCCTGCGAAGAACGCGACAACAGTGAGAACTACCATTCCCAAAACAATGGACCAGATTGTGATGGCAGAGGGACGCCACAATTTGGGCGGGAGTCCGGAATGCGAAGAGCCGTGACCTGGGACCTGCAAAGCGTGGAGCTGTCGCTTGAGATCCTCATTCTCTTTCCGTAACCTCTCCTCTTCCGCGCTCGCTGCTTGATTTGTCGGTTCAGGTTCGATATATCGCATCAGAAGCTCAAACTCGGTCTTAACCCTTCGCGCTCCCGTTCTTCCAGTCTGCGCTCATGATCCACCGGAGGTCTCGTCCGCAGGTAACTATAAATGATTGGGACCACGAACAGCGTCGTCACGGTGGCGAACATCAGGCCCCCGATTACTGCGCGGCCTAGAGGAGCATTTTGTTCTCCTCCCTCCCCGAGCCCCAGCGCCATAGGAAGCATTCCGAGAATCATGGCTGTCGCGGTCATGAGTACTGGCCTCAGGCGGGCATAGCCGGCGGATAGCATCGCGTCGCGCGCGGAAGGCGTTGCATCCCGCTGATCGTTGGCGAAGGTGACCATGAGGATGCTGTTGGCTGTCGCCACGCCGATGCACATAATCGCCCCCATTAAAGATGGCACGCTCAGAGTAGTGCCGGTGACGAATAGCATCCA
>JAOAPQ010000085.1 GCA_025462965.1 Bryobacterales bacterium | reverse complement strand
AACGAGGAGATGTTCGTCAAGCGGGATCCTTTGGGCAATCCGGTTGACAGAAATCATCCCTGGAACCAGACCACCACGCCGCGTCCGCAGAAGCGCGACTTCAAGGGTAACTACTCATGGGTGATGTCGCCGCGATGGTATGACAAGCGGACAGGCGATCACCTTGCGCTCGATACAGGCGGGGGACCCATCGCGCGATTCTGGGCGACGGCGCTGGCGGGAATCGTCGATTTCGGTTACGTCAAAGCGACCGGCAGGAGCGTCAAGATCTACTTACCTAAGACCGCCGGCAAGCCCGAAGTCGAGTTCGAATGGAAGATCCCGAAGTGGAGCAACGCAATTGAGCGCGACCGCGCGCGGACATATTTCCAGGCATATGCCGCCGCGGCCGCTCTCCATTTCGCCGAGCAGGCAATGAAGGAGTTGCACAGAGGCAACACCAAGACGTTCCGCGACTTCAAAGTGCCGGAAGAAAGCATCGGCTGCGGATTCCATGAAGCTGTGCGCGGGGTACTCTCTCACCATGTCGTGATCCGCGACGGCAAGATCGCCAACTATCATCCTTATCCGCCGACGCCGTGGAACGCCAATCCGCGCGATATCTATGGAACACCGGGGCCGTACGAAGACGCGGTACAGAATACGCCGATTTTCGAGGAAAACGGGCCGGAACACTTCAAGGGAATCGATATCATGCGCACGGTGCGCAGTTTCGACCCGTGTCTGCCGTGCGGTGTTCATATGTACCTGGGCAAGGGCAAGACGCTCGACGTTCGCCACTCGCCGATGTTCGGCGTCCAGGCACATTAGCCAATGGCAAAGGCCGACGAAGAACGCGTCCGGCGCATCGAGGATTTGGTGCGCCGGGTCGGGGAGATTCCCGACCGCGGAAGCCGCGAGACTGCGCACGCGCTCATGGAATCGATTCTCGAACTGCATGGAGCCGGACTGGAACGCATGATGGATATCGTGTTCGATGCAGGAGAATCCGGGAAAGCGGCCATCCGGAAGTTTGCGAACGACGGACTGGTTGCGAGCCTGCTGGTGCTCCATGGATTGCATCCGGACGATTTGGAGACGAGGGTCCACCACACCCTGGGGAAAGCGCACGGCACCGCCGAGTTGATTGGCGTTTTTGAGGGGGTGGTACGGGTGCGGCTTACCGGAAGCGGTTGTGGATTGAAGGAATCCGTGGAGGCGGCGATTCGGGAAGCCGCGCCGGACGCCACGGAAATTGTGATCGAGGAGAGCGCTCCTCCTTCGAACGGTTTTGTCCCGCTAGCCGCGCTCGGAATGGTTGCGCCGGGGAGCGTCTGAATGACGCATGCTCCGGTAGCGGCGCTCCGCAAGTTCGTGCGGCCGCGCGAGTCACAGGAGCGCTGCGATCTGTGCGGCGCCGAATTGACTTCGGAGCACCGGCACAACTTCGATCCAGCTTCGCGCCGGATCCGGTGCGCTTGCGATTCCTGCGGGATCCTCTACGCTTCCGTGTACCGGCAGATTCCACGGCGCGTGCGTGCGTTGCCAAATTTTCAAATGAGCGATGCGCAGTGGGACGACCTGATGATTCCAATCTCACTAGCATTTTTTTCGTACAGCACTCCGGCCGGTAAGGTGGTCGCCTTGTACCCCGGTCCGGCGGGGGCTGCGGAATCGCTGCTCCGGCTGGATGCGTGGGAGGAGATCTCCACCAGTAATCCGGAACTGCGCGACATGGAACCGGATGTCGAGGCGCTGCTTGTTAACCGCGTGGGGGCGACGCGCGAGCATTTTCTGGTCCCGATCGATGAGTGTTACAAGCTGGTGGGCTTAATCCGATTGCACTGGCGGGGTCTTTCGGGGGGCGCGGCGGTCTGGGGCGAGATCGCCCGGTTCTTCGATGAGCTGCGAAGGAAAGGAGAGGCGTGCCCGATCTGAGGTTTACTGTGGAAAGCGCGGAAGCGATCCCTTTCGCGGCGGCGCCTACGATCGGCTTCCGCGTGCGCGTGGTGAACCCAATTGCCAGCCAGGCTATTCAGAGCGTCGCTCTTCGGTGCCAGATTTTAATTGAAGCGTCGAGGCGGCCCTACAACACCGGGGAGCGGGATAGTCTGCGCGATCTGTTCGGAGAACCGGAGCGATGGAGCCAGACTTTGCGTTCGCTGCTTTGGACCCATGCATCGATCACTGTGCCCGCGTTTTCCGGCAGCGTGGTTAGCGATCTCCCGGTGCCTTGCACGTTCGACTTCAACGTGGGAGCGGCGAAGTATTTCCACGCGCTTCAGGCGGAGGACGTGCCTTTGTGTTTTCAATTCAGCGGCACGATCTTTTACCACGCGCCGGATGGGGCCTTGAAGATCGACCAGATCAGCTGGGATAAGGAGGCAAGATTTCGCTTGCCTGCACAGGTGTGGCGCGAGATGATGGACCACTACTATCCCAACAGCGCGTGGCTTCGTTTGCGGCGCGATGCTTTCGAGCGCCTGTATGAGTACAAGCGTCATCATGGCATGGCCACGTGGGAACAGGCTATCGAGAGCCTTCTGGCGCTCAAGGAGGAAGCTGTCCGATGAATTTCGAACCGCTCGAAAAAATCGCGAATGCCGTTCTCTACGAAGGCTTTCTGCTTTATCCCTATCGCAAGTCTTCGGTGAAAAATCAGCAGCGTTGGCATTTCGGAACGATTGGACCGGCAGGCGGCCCGGACCGCACGATGATGCAGACCGAGTGTCTGGTGGAAGGCGACAGCAGGACCGAGATCGGCCTGAAGATTCGCTTCCTGCAGGGCGAGACGGAGCGTGAGGCTATGTTTTGCAAACTATCACCGGGAGGAGCGCAGGAGCGGCGTCTGTTGTCTTTCCCGCCCATTGTGGGAGCGGTGGAAATTGAATCCGCGGCGGTGAGCGAACGGGTATTTCGCTTCACGGTTCGGATACTCAATTTGACTCCGGAGAACGGCGAAGGCTGCTCGATGCTCTCGGCGCATACGCTGCTTTCAGTTCGCGACGGAGCGTTTCTCTCGCTGTTGGACCCGCCTGACGAGTATCGCGCCGCGGCCGCCGCGTGCCGCAATATCGGTACCTGGCCAGTGCTGGCCGGTCGCGAGGGTGAGCGCAGCTTGATGCTCTCTTCGCCGATTATTCTATACGATTATCCGCAGATTGCGCCCGAGAGCGCGGGCGATTTTTTCGATGGCACGGAGATCGACGAGATACTCACGCTTCGTGTTCTTACATTGAGCGACGAGGAGAAACAGGAGGTCCGGGAGGGGGACGACCGTGCGCGCGGCATTCTGGACCGTACGGAAGCGCTGCCTCCCGAGGCGTTCGCAAAGATGCACGGCGCCATTCGCGGGTTGCGCAAGGCCTCGAAACTTGGTTTTCGGGAAGGCGATCGGGTTCGTTTGCATCCGCGCAAGAAGGCCGACATCTTCGATATCGCACTCGACGGAAAGATTGCGATCGTGGAATCGGTTGAGCGCGATTTCGAAGACAGGATTCACCTTGCCGTCACTGTGGAAGATGACCCAGGGCGGGACTTCGGAATTGCGAGGCAAATCGGCCATCGCTTCTTTTTCGGGCCGGAGGAAGTGGAGTTGGTGTGAGCATTCTTGTGGCATGCATCGGCAATATCTTCCAGGGCGACGACGCGTTTGGCTGCGAAGTCGCGAAGGTTCTGGCGCGACGGACTCCCGCGGGCGACGTTCGCGTGGTGGATTTCGGAATCCGGGGTCTGGATTTGACCTACGCGCTGCTGGACGCGCCCGAGTTGACGATCTTCGTCGATGCTGTTTCGCGCGGCGGCGAGCCCGGCACGCTTTACACCATCGAGCCGGATTTGGACGTCGATTTGGGTGAACAAATGGTGGACGCGCACAGCATGGATCCGATGCAGGTGTTGCGGACGGCGAAAGCGATGGGCGGCCGGTTGGGCCGTATTCTGCTTGTGGGCTGCGAGCCTGCGGATCTGGGCGGGGAAGAGGGGCGGATGGGTTTGACGCCGCCAGTCAGTGGGGCCATTGAAGCCGCGGCGGTTATGGTGGAATCGTTAATCGAGAAGGAAACACAGGAGGCATTACAATGAACTTCAAGAATCTTCTGAGCGGTCTGGCCTTTATTCTGGCGGTCGTGGTGGTTGCCTCGGCGCTGCCGGATGTGAAGCGCTACATCCGCATCAGCACCATGTAACGGAACAGCGTGCATGAGCTTTCGATCGCGCTTAGCATCGTTGAAGGAGCCCAGGAGGAGGTGGAGCGGCAAGGCGGAGGACGCGTTTGCGCCGTCCATCTGAAGCTGGGACCGCTTTCAGGCGTAGTTCGGGAAGCGCTCCTTTTCTCTTATGAGCTGGCGTGCGAGGGAACCTCGCTGGAGGGTTCGCGTCTGATCATCGAAGAAGTTCCGATTCGCGTCTACTGCGAACGGTGCGGGTCCGAGGAGGACCCGATGTCGGGACAGCGCCTGCATTGCTCACGGTGCGGGAATTCGGCTTGCAGAGTCGTCAAAGGAGGGGAGTTGGAACTCTCCGCCCTGGAGTTGCAGACATGACGCAGCCGCGGCTCGTGGAAGTTCGCCAGAAGGTTCTGAGCAAGAACGATCTGGCGGCGCGAGTTCTGCGTGAACGATTTCGGGCGGCCGGGGTCTGTGTGATCAGTCTGGTTTCCAGCCCGGGTTCGGGGAAGACGGCTTTTCTGGAGCGGGTGCTCTCGCTGCTGCGGGTGAGGTATCGCGTGGCGGCGCTCGTGGGCGACCTTGCGACAGACAACGATGCGGCACGACTGGCGCGCAGCCAGGCTCCGGTAAAACAGATTTGCACGGGCACGATCTGTCATCTGGACGCCAGCATGGTGAGTAACGCATTAGAGGGATGGGATCTTGAGGAGCTGGATTTTCTTTTTGTCGAGAATGTCGGAAATCTGGTGTGCCCTTCCAGCTACGACCTGGGCGAGAACGCACGCGCCGTGCTGCTATCCGTTACGGAAGGGGAAGACAAGCCGTTGAAGTACCCTTCGATTTTTCACACCGCTGACGCCGCGATTATTACCAAGATGGATCTGGCGGAGGCGGTGGAGTTCGATGGCGCGAGCGCGCATCGGAATATTTTGTCGGTACGGCCGGGGATACCGATTTTCGAAACTTCTGTTAAGACGGTGGCGGGTTTGGAATACGTGCTTGCCTGGATGGAAGGGCTTCGCCTTCCGGTGTGAACGCTACTTCACGAACAGCCGAGAGCCTTCGTGATTTCTTCGCATGCATTGCGCAGGATGGGAACCAGAGAACGAACCCGGCGCAGATCCATCCGGAAGACCGGACCCGATATGCTCAATGCCGAAGCAGGGTCATGGATGCCCGGAATTCTGATTGCGAGGCAGCGTCCTTCCATTTCGTTTTCCTGATTGTCGATCGCGAACCCTTGCTTGCGGACCTGGTGAATCTCGGACATGAGCGCTGCCTGGGTCGAGATGCTGTTCGGAGTCATGCGCCCCAAGCCCTTCAACTGGACGAGTCTGCGGATTTCCGGGTCGGACATGGTAGAGAGAAGGACCTTGCCTAAGGCGGTGGTGTGCACGAATCGACGGTTGCCGACCTTCGATGCCATGCGCACGGATTGCGGACTTTCGACGGTCGCGATGACGACCACTTCCCCGCCATCGAGCGTTCCAAGATTGACTGTCTCCCTGCACTCCTGAGCAAGCCGCTCCATGATCGGCGGCGCGATGCGGAGAAGGTCCTGGCGCGGCGAGAGGTCGCGTTGCAGCGAAAACAGTTTTTCCGACATTCGATAGCCGCCATTGATGTGGCGGTCCAGATAGCCGCGGCCTTCAAGAGTAGTCAGAATGCGGTAAACGGTGGCCTTGGGCATCTGCACGGACCGGGCAACCTCGCACAGGCCGGGGGCGGAACCGTCGCGCTTGATCGATTCGAGGATGTCGAGCGTTTTCTCAAGAACACGAACCTGTTTCGGGGCAGCGGTCTTGGATCTCATCGTTTCACATTTTAAAATAGCGCGTTTCAGTGCGTGGTCAGGCGAAGGTGTCGAGCGCCACCGGATCCATGTCAGCGAAGGTCCGGTTCTCGCCGGCCATTCCCCAGATAAAGCTGTACGGGCCGGTGCCAACGCCTGTGTGAATCGACCACGGCGGCGAAACCACGGCCTGTCTATCCCGGACGACGAGATGCCGCGATTGCGTGGGCTCTCCTGCAAGATGAATGATCTGGTTTTCACCCAATCCGAAATAAAGATAGATTTCCGAGCGGCGCGGATGTGTGTGCGGTGGCCATGTGTTCCACACGCTACCTTCTTCCATCGTGGTGTATCCCATGACAAGCTGGCAGCTTTGAATCCCACCTTCGTGAATATACTGGACAAGTTTCCGCCGGGATGCGTGTTCGGCAGTTCCAATTTCATGCACACTCGCCGCCGCAATACCGGCTGCGCATGTGGGGAGCTTTCGATGAGCCGGCGCGCTGAGCAGGTAGAACGCGGACTGTCCCTGATCAGTGTTTCGGAACGAAATCTGCGGCTCGCCGATACCAATATAGAGACAATCCAAATGCTCGAGCGGGTAAGTGCTGCGGCCGACCCTTACTTCACCCGGATCGCCGATATTGACGACTCCGAGTTCGCGGCGCTCCGTGAAATAGGAACTCGCCAACTCTTCATAGGCGGGCAGTTCCGCTTCCCGATCCGGCATGATGCCGCCGGCGATCAGACGGTCGAGATCCGTATAGACCATTTCCACACGTCCCGGCGTGAACAGGCCGTCAATCAAGAAGTGACGGCGAAGCTCCTCCGTTGTCATGCGGGATGACCCGGCGGGGCCGGTTGATGTGTGATGTCTCATGCCGGATGGAGTTGCGAATACGGGCCTACTTTATGCGAGCCGCCGCCGGTGTGTCAAGAAGACCGATACAGGTCGGTTCACCACGTGAACCATTCGCCAGTCCGGCGCGCGGCTATTTCACAATGTGAACCAAGCGATTTTATTCATCTTGACAAGGTGCGGCATTGTGTGATGTAAATGATCGCGGCAGAATGAAATCCATCGTCGTTCTCTTCTCATCGGCATTGACGGTCCTGGCCGCGGTGCCCTTCGATATCGGCGCACCCGGTCCCGGTTCGATCAGCGTGAGTTCGGATACCGATTCGGCTCTCGTGAATTGGAAGGACAAAGCCGGCCGCCCTTGCAGCGCGCAATTCTCACTGGACCCCGCCAAACCGCTGATCACGTCGATTGCCGTCAATGGCAAAGCTGTAATCAGCCGAGCGCAACCGGTATACAGGGCCTCGACAGGCAAACGAAGAGGGGGCTTCGATCAGTTCTTCGATTTTCCTCCCAGCCACCCGGAGGGTACGCGCAGCTTTCTAGGCAGCTTCAAGATGACTGCCGCCCACGCGAAATTCGAAGGCGACCGACTCGACATCTCCTTCGACGGACTCGCGCTCGGGATTTTTCACGGGAACATTCATTACTTCTTCT
>JAOAPQ010000074.1 GCA_025462965.1 Bryobacterales bacterium | reverse complement strand
GAGACGATCAGATTTTCACTGCCTTTGGCTGGTAACACAGTCGAAGTGCTCATTTGAATTCTCCTGTTTAGTAATTTGCCGCGTTCATAACCATGGGCTGATCGAGACGGAAGGTCAGGATCGTTTCCGAGGGTATCCGAACTTCATTGCCTTTGGTAAGAATTTGCGCGCCTGCGCCTGAGGCCGCGCCTGCCAGGGCGCCGATTGCCGCACCTTTACCGCCGCCCGCGATCGCGCCAAGGATAGTTCCCAACGCCGTCCCGCCGCCGACAAACTCAGCCGTACGCCGGTTTCCGCCCACCCCCGCGCGGCCGGTTCTCTGCAAGTCTTCCGTATTTACCACGTAGCGCTGGCCGTTCACCGTCACGTCCTGAACGTCCAAAAGCAGATCGGAACTGGTTCGGATACTGCCATTGCTCGCCGAACGGATGACCAGATTCGCGTTCGATCCCCGTGGAATCATTACGTTCCCGTTACCATCCATAACATCCTGGTCCACGCTGGCCGGGAAAACCTGCCCGTCATTCGCATTCCGGGAGTCAATCGTTCCGGTGGTGCGGATAACCAGCTGAGTACCGGCCGGTATCATGTTCCCCGCCGTGGGTCTGTTACCGGAACCATAGGAGGCCGGGGGAGCACCGAAGTTTCTGTTTCGCCCGTCATTGTTCCGATCATTCTGATAATTCCGGTCATTCTGATAATTGGGATTATTCTGGCTGCTGCGAGAGCCGTCCTGGCTTCCAAACACGATCGATTGGACCTCGCCGGTCCGAAAGCGATACTGCTGGCCCTGATCGTCCTGGAAGCTGACAAACCCGGTGTCGCCGCTCAGGAACCGGCCCGAAAAAGTGCGTCCGTCTTTCAAATAAATCGTGTTCACGCCTGCCAGCATTCCAAACGGCATCAGCGCGAACAGCGCAAATGAGGCAATCTTTCGTCGCATTGCTTTCACCCTCTGGTTCTCTGGGAAGCAATCGGCGGGCCAGAACGGTCTTCGCGGCGCAGTTCGAGAATCAAATGCATGACCTTGGTTTCAATCTCGTTGCACGACTGCATGTAAACCTCGTCGCTCTCCCCAAATGGATCCAGAACCTTCCACTCGCGCGTGGGAACCCCAGGATCCCCCGGCAAGTAAAAGCCGCTCATATTCACGATAAGATCAAACTTTTTTGCCTCCATGGGATCGAACCGTTTGGGGAAATGGCTCGAAAGATCGATGTTTTTCTCGCGCATGGTGGCGATCGTCTCCGCCGCCACGTCGGGGGTGGGCGCCAGGCCCGCACTGGAGGCGCGAAGAACATCTTTCCCATAGGTATTCGCGAACCCCTCCGCCATCTGGCTGCGGCAGCAATTGCCGATGCACACAAACAGAACCCGTTTCACAGCTTCTTTAAAAATAGCTGATGAACGCGATTGTCGGACGTAAGTTCCGGGTGAAAGGTGACCGCCAGGTGCTGGTCCTGTTCCACCAGCACGGGGCGCCCGAGGTATGACGCCAGAACGCGGCCCTTCGGCCCAACGTTCTGAATAACTGGCGCGCGGATGAACACAGCTTCCAGTTTGCCCGCCCCGGTGCGGGACAGAAAATCCTCGGAAGGGTCGAGTTCCACGATGCGGCTATCGATCTGGCGCCCATAACCGTTGCGTTCCACCGCGAGATCAAGAATGCCGAGACACTCCTGAACCGGATGCGAGACCTCGCGCGCCATCAGGATGACGCCGGCGCAGGTGGCCAGAACCGGCTTTTCGCGCGCGAATTCCGCCAGCGGCTCCTTCATATTCTCGATATTCAGGAGCTTGAGCATGGTGGTGCTTTCGCCGCCTGGCAGCACCAGTCCGTCGATCTCGCGGAGTTGATCCGCGGTTCGAACGTACACCGGACGCGCGCCGGCCTGTGACAACGCGCGCCCATGAGCTTCGAAATCGCCTTGTAATGCGAGAACGCCTACGGTTTTCGGAGCCGCCATTACCACCCGCGGGTCTGCATCAGTTCGGCTTCGGGCAGACGCGAAATTTCCAGGCCCGGCATGCCGATGCCGAGCGATTCGCTGGCTTCCAGGATCTTCACCGGGTCGTTGTAATAGGTCGCGGCCTTGACGATGGCCTTCGCGAACTGTTCCGGCTGCGGGGACTTGAAGATGCCCGAGCCCACGAATACCGCTTCCGCGCCCAACTGCATCACCAGCGCCGCGTCGGCCGGTGTGGTGATCCCGCCCGCCGAGAAATTCGGCACCGGCAACTTGCCGTGCTCCGCGCAGTACTCGATCAGATCGAGCGGCGCTCCGTGCTTCTTGGATTCATGAACCAGCTCTTCCTTGCCGAGCACCGTGAGCTGCTTCATCTCCTTCACGATCGTGCGGATGTGCCGCACGGCTTCCACGATGTTGCCCGAACCCGCCTCGCCCTTGGTGCGGATCATCGCCGCACCTTCCGCTATACGGCGCAGAGCTTCACCCAGGTTCCGCGCGCCGCAAACGAACGGCACCTTGAAATCCTTCTTCGCGATGTGGTGCTCTTCGTCGGCGGGCGTGAGTACTTCGCTCTCATCGATGTAATCGACGCCGAGTTCTTCCAGGATGCGCGCTTCCATGAAGTGGCCGATGCGGGCCTTGGCCATCACCGGAATGCTGACGGTCTGCATGATCTCGCGGATCATTCCCACGGGCGACATGCGCGCCACGCCCCCATCTTTCCGGATATCGGAAGGCACGCGCTCAAGTGCCATAACTGCGGTTGCACCCGCCTTCTCGGCAATGAGCGCCTGCTCCGCATTCACGACGTCCATAATGACGCCGCCTTTCAACATCTCGGCCAAGCCGACCTTCAACCGGAACTGCTCGTCAAACAACATAAAATCAGGCTCCTTTCGATTTATCTTTCAGACCATGGCCGGAACCGGTTCACGGTTCCGTGACCGCTCCGCTTCCAGCTCACGAGAAAACAGCGTTCCTAAAATCTTCACGCCGCGCTCAATCTGCTCTTCCGGAAGGCCAGCGAAGCTGAGACGCAGTGCGTTTGCATGTGCCCGTGAAACCGCAAAATACCGTCCGGGCAGGTAGGCTGCACCCTGGCTCTGGGCGCGGGTTAGAAGATCGTTCGAATCCAACTCATCGGGGAGTTCGATCCACAAATTCATACCGCCTCGCGGCCGGGTAAATCGCGCACCGGCAGGGAGCCAGCGCCCACATGCCGCGAGCACCGCTCTCAACCGCTCAGACCCGGCCTGCAGCATGTTCCGTTTGTGTTCTTCGAGGCGCCCCGACCGAGCGAAATCGAGCAGCACGGCCTGCGAGAACTGGTCTGTATGGAGATCGCTCAACTGCTTCGCTTCCATCAGCCTTTGGATCAGCGGCCGCGGTGCAATGATCCAGCCGACGCGCAGGCCTGGGAACGCTATTTTCGAAAAACTGCGCAGCATAATGACGTCGCCCGAAGCGTCAAGCTCCTTCAAGGTGGGCTCGGGCTCGCCTTCGTACCTCAGGTCGCCGTAGATATCGTTCTCAATTACGATGACGTCCGGAACGCTCACCAGCGCCTTTCGGGTTTCGATGGGCATCGTGGCGCCGGTTGGATTTTGAAAATTCGGCGTGACTACCAGCAGCTTCGGCCGCGCCTTACGCACCGCTTCGATTTCCATACCGTCGGGCCCAACCGGGATTCCCGCCAGTTCCGCGCCGGA
>JAOAPQ010000071.1 GCA_025462965.1 Bryobacterales bacterium | reverse complement strand
ATCAGGGCGGTGCCGTTGAACCGGTTGCCAGCTACGAAGCCTTCCAGCTTGATGGTCGTTTTGGCGTTCGGCTTTACCTGGCCTTCGACGCGCCCGTTTTGGAATGAACACTCAAAGGAGTCATTGCCCAGCTTTCCGGTTAGCTTTGTCCCATTCAGTTCGAGCTGGAGACGGTCATAGTTGTCATTTTCGAAATACTTCAGGTTCGAGATCCATTTGCCCGAAGGAGAGGCGGTCTCCTGGGCATAAAGAGCGGCGGTGAAAAAGAGCGTGATTTTCCAGCATCGCATGGCTTTCAGCATAGACGCTCGGCGCGGTCGCCCGTTAGCACGCGTATCAAGAGAGAACATTTCCGGCTCTACCGCACTCTCCCATTTCACGGGAGCATACAGACTCATGGACGAGCGGGAAAAGCGCAAGGCGATCGACCTCGCCCTCGCGCAGATGGATAAGCAATTCGGCAAGGGCGCGGTTCTGCGCCTGGGCTCGAGCACCGTGGTGCCGGTGCAGGTAGTTTCCTCGGGTTCGATCTCCATCGATTGCGCCCTCGGGGTTGGCGGATTTCCGCGCGGCCGCGTGACCGAAATCTTTGGTCCTGAATCCTCGGGCAAAACCACAATCACGCTCCAGGTCATCGCGGAAGCGCAGAAGGCCGGCGGCACCGCAGCTTTCATCGACGCCGAGCATGCGCTCGATCCTATCTACGCCCGCAAGCTTGGAGTGGATACCGACAACCTTCTCGTTTCGCAGCCGGACAGCGGTGAGCAGGCGCTCGAAATCACCAGTTCCCTCGTGTCCTCCGGCGCTGTCGATGTGGTCGTGATCGATTCAGTGGCGGCTCTGGTGCCCAAGGCCGAGCTCGATGGCGAGATGGGCGACAGCCACATGGGCCTGCACGCACGCCTGATGTCTCAGGCGCTCCGCAAGCTCACCGGTGTGGTTTCACGCACGAACACTTGCCTGGTCTTCATCAACCAGGTGCGCGAGAAGATAGGCGTCATGTTCGGCAATCCGGAGACCACGACGGGCGGCCGTGCTCTGAAGTTCTATTCGTCCGTGCGCGTCGAGATCCGCCGCATCGGGCCGTTGAAGGATGGCGATGTCGTGATCGGCAATCGCACCAAGGTGAAGGTTGTGAAGAACAAGGTTGCGCCGCCCTTCCGCGAAGCCGAGTTCGACATCCTGTTCGGCGAAGGTACCTCGCGTGAAGGGGATCTGCTTGATACAGGCGTGGCCCGCAACGTCATCGAGAAGAGCGGATCGTGGTTCAGCTACAAGGGCGAGCGGATAGGGCAGGGAAGGGAGAATGCCCGTCAGTTCCTCAAGAGTCACCCCGAGGTTCTGGGCCGCCTCGATACGGAATTGCGAGCGCTTCTGAAACTCTCGGCCGCGGTGGAAGGAGCGGCTATGGAGCCGCCTGTGCTCGCAAACGCGCCGCAGGAGTTGTTCGCGCGCGTCTAGCCGGCGAAAAACACTGAAAAAGGCCCGTTTTTTCGATGTTTTTGCTTTACTTCCGGTGTGGCGTTCTTTATGATGAAGACGTTTTGATTACACCAGCTCTTTGTCGGGTCTGGTTTCATCAACGTTTCATCATACGGAATATTAGGAGGCTGGATGGCCAATCAACGCATGACGCAGACGCAACTCGTGAGATCGCTCGCCGAGCATTGCGAAGTACCCAACAAGACCGCAAGGACCTTTCTGGACCACCTGGCCAGCCTGGCGGTCGTCGAAGTAAAGAAGAACGGAGTGTTCGTGATGCCCGGGCTCGGACGGCTCGTCCGCGTCGATCGGAAGGCGCGCCTTGGTCGCAACCCCGCGACCGGCGAATCGATCAAGATCCCGGCGAAGAAGGTGGTGAAGTTCCGCGTGGCGAAAGCCGCGAAAGATGCCATCGTTCCGCCTAAAGTCAAGAAGTAGATCACCACGGAACAACGAAAAGGCCCTGCGGCTTGCAAGCGCCGCAGGGCCTTTTCTATTGATTGGTATTGAAGCCGAGAGGGAGCACTGCCCAACGTGCGGGAGGTTCCGGAAGCTTAGACCTGCTTCTTGTCTTCGACCTTTTCTTCTTCCTTCATCGTTGTCTTGAAATTCCGGATCCCTTCACCAAGGCCTTTTGCCAGTTCGGGTATCTTCTTACCGCCGAACAGAATAACGGCCACAGCGATGATGATCAGGATTTCCGGTGTACCAAGACTACCGATCAACAGGAAAGCCGCGGATGGACACATGGGGAACTCCTCACCCTTGATTGTAAGCTAACGCGCAATCGCCGGCAATGTTTACGCATCGAAGTGCATCAGAATCGGCCCCAGCAGATAGGCGCTAAAGCAGCCGATCAGGTACAACACCGCCGAACACCAGAGCACCACGCGGCTAAACCGGCTGGCCGTCTGGCAGGCCGTGGGATCATCGCGGTCGCAAGCTCCGTTCTTTGCCTGAAGTCTCGGAGCAATCGCATAAACGTAGAGGAAGTTGCACGCGATCAACGCTCCGGCCACAACAAAAACCCAATGCTTGTGATGGGACATGCTGACCAGCCAGGGAGCTTCCGACAGCACGGACGCGACAGTCGCACCGAGACCGCACAACACGAGTAGCGAGGGCAGTGCACAACAGAGCAGCATCCCGAGAGACGTAAACAGCGATAGATAACTGAGCGCGCCGTTCCGCATTCGCGGCACGCTGGCGGTTGTGGATTCCATTGTTCCTTCTTCCTTCACTTCACTTCGACCACCTGAAGCGGCACCGGTGCTTTGAAATCCTTGCCGGGCGCCATCACGTCCTTGGTCCCTGCAAGTTTCAGCTGAAGGCGCCCCTGCACATTCGCCACTTCACGCCTAACCGTGACTTCCGTCGTTTTCGGCGTGTATTCCTTCTCATGAATCAGTTCCCATAGTTGCGGAACCGAGGCCGTGTTTCCCAGCTTCAGTTTCACGGTCGCGAGGCCCTTATTCAGGCTCACCTCGGCCGCTTCCACCCCGGCCACTTTCTTCAATGCCACGTTCACGACGTGGGCGCAGGTCATTCAATCCATGCCGAAGATCGATAGATCGGTCCGTAGCAACTCAGCGCGAGCGGGTAAGGCCGCAAGCGCGGCGGCGCAGGCGAGAATGGAAATCGTTTTTCGCATCGAAACTCCTTCAGAAAAAATACGCAAAGTTGATTGCAAAGCGGAAACGCTCTTTCGGGTAGAGCGGCCCCACATCGCGATAAATCGGAAATTGCACACCGGCTTCGATCCCGATTGCGCGGTATACGCCAAGCAGGCTGAGGCCGAGAAACATTTGCCTGGCGCGGCTGCCCGGCACTTCCGAGCTTGCCGCTGGAGCGGCCCGGCCCGCTCCCCGGTGGACTCGCCAAACACGCGCCAATCCCAGCGGGGATAATCCGTTCTCCACGACTGCGGTCGATATCCGTAAACGGCCGTATAGGACAGCAGGTCGGGGCGGCGATCGCCTTTCGATTGCGCGTAGCACTGATAACTTGGCACCCGCCCAGACGTACTGGCTGCGCGAGGCGACGCCGGTCGCGCCGCCCACGAGATAGCCCGGTCCGCTCGCGCGGCAGTAGGAACAGGCGCTGAAAGGGAACCTAGATCAGGAAAACAGAATGGAGGACCTGCAGATCGGGCGGAGACGGATCGACGGAAAGCGTGCTACTCGAGCGCGCAAATATGCGGACCGAAGAGATCGGCGAGTGCGCGGTGACGATGGCGAGAACCGGTAAATCCAGGTGTAGATCGATCGACTTGTGATGGTCGAAAGCGATCTGTTTGCATTCAGGACCTGAGTTCTGCCGGGCAGGCGCCTTCGTGTTTTTGCAGTGGCCGTTGGGCGCGCAACAGCTTTTCGCGCCTCCGAACATGAAGTACTGCTCGCAGGAGATGCAGCCGCCCCACAGGAGCGCAAACGCCCGGCACCATTACACTACACCGCCACAGGCTCGGGTACGGGCTCCAGAACCCGCTTGAACTTGCACTCGGCGTTTGCGCACTGCAGCACCGGTCCGGCCTTGAGAAACTTCTCCACCATGTACGACGCGCCGCATTCCGGGCACTTCTCTGCCACCGGCTTCGCCCACGCCACAAAACTGCAATCCGGATAGCGCGTGCAGCCGTAGAAGGTCTTCCCCTTCTTCGAGCGCCGCTCCGAGATATCGCCTTCCGAGCATTCGGGGCACTTCATGCCGATTGTCTTCTGCTTGACGAATTTGCACGTCGGATAGTTGCTGCACGCGGTGAACTCGCCGAATCGCCCGAACTTCTGCACCAGGTTGCTATCGCACTGCGGGCACTTTTCGTCCAGCTTGACGTCTGCTTTCTTCTGTGCCCCGCCGATCTGCTTGGTGGTCTTGCAATCCGGGTAGCCCGTACACGCCAGGAACGTCCCGAAGCGGCCCTTCTTGAGCACCATCGGCCGTCCGCAATTCTCGCAATATTCCTCTTCACCCTGCTCGCTCAGGTTGGCACCGTCCACGTCGGGAAGGTCCACCGTCAGCTCGCGCGTGTAGGTGCAATCCGGATAGCCGGTGCAGGCGATGAAGCTGCCGTGCTTGCCCCACTTGATCACCAGCGGCTTACCGCACTTCTCGCACAGCAAGTCGGTGGGTTTCTCCATCCGCTTGATGTCCGTCATGTGCTCTTCGGCGTGGGCGATGTCTTTCGTGAAGCGCTCGTAGAAGTCGCCCATGGCGGTCTTCCAATCGAGCTTGCCATCTTCGATTTCGTCGAGTTCTTCCTCCATCCGCGCGGTGTACTTCACGTCGAAGATGTCGTTGAAGCTCTCGAGCAGCAGATCGCAGACCACCATGCCCAACTCCGTGGGAGTGAACCTGCCGCCTTCCTTGGTCACGTACTCGCGGTCCTGAATCGTGGAAAGAATCGACGCGTAAGTCGAAGGCCTTCCCACGCCGTCGGATTCCAGCTTCTTCACCAGCGTCGCTTCGTTGTAGCGCGGCGGCGGCTCGGTGAAATGCTGTTCCGGCTTCAATACCTTAAGGCGGAGCGTCTCTCCCTGGGTCACCAGCGGCAGCTTGTGCTTGAGCTCTTCGTCCTCTTCGTCGGGCGCGTCCTTGCCCTCCTGATACACCGCCAGGAAACCATCGAACTTCGGCACGGAACCTGTCGCGCGGAAAATGTACTCATTTCCGGAGCCGCCCTTCGCGGAAACATCGATCGTGGTTTGATCGAACACGGCGGGCATCATCTGCGATGCGATGAACCGCATCCAGATCAGCTTATAAACCTTCAGCTCGTCTTCCGCCAGGTACTGCGCGACTTCATCCGGCGTGTGCAGCACGGATGTCGGGCGGATGGCTTCATGCGCGTCCTGCGCGTCCTTCTTGGTCTTGTAAACGTTCGGCTCGGCCGGAAGATATTGCGCGCCGTACTTGTCGCTGATGAACTGCCGAGTTTCCGCAATCGCGTCCGGCGACACGCGTGTGGAATCCGTACGCATGTAGGTAATCAGGCCGACCGAGCCCTCTTTGCCCAGCTCCACGCCTTCGTACAGTCTCTGCGCCAGCATCATGGTCCGCTTTACGCTGAACCGCAGCTTGCGTGACGAATCCTGTTGCAGCGTCGACGTGATGAAGGGAGCGACCGGGTTGCGCCGCTTCTCCTTCGTCCCAACCGATTTGACCGTGTACTCGACGCCCTCGAGGTCTTTCAGGAGCGCGTCCGAGTCTTCCTGGTTTCCGATGACCGGCGTTTCCTCGTTTTGCTTGAAAAGTCGCGCTGAAAGCACCGGCGGCTTCTTCGCGTTCAAGTCCGCGTCGAGCGTCCAATACTCGTCTTTGACGAACGCGCGGATTTCCCGCTCGCGCTCGACAATCACGCGAACGGCGACCGTCTGTACACGTCCGGCGGAAAGCCCGCGCCGTACCTTATCCCACAGAAGCGGCGAGATCTTGTAGCCCACCAGGCGATCCAGTACACGCCGGGCCTGCTGCGCCTCCACCAAATTCACATTCACCTGGAGGGGCTTCTCGAACGCTTTTTGAATTGAGTTCTTCGTGATCTCGTTGAACATCACGCGGTACACCGCGGGAGCGCCAAC
>JAOAPQ010000020.1 GCA_025462965.1 Bryobacterales bacterium | reverse complement strand
GCGACCGCGATTTCGCGCTCGATTTTCTCTACGCCGCCTCCGTCACCATGCTCCACCTCAGCCGTCTTGCCGAAGACTGGATTCTCTATTCCAGCGAAGAGTTCGGCTGGATCGAGCTCGGCGATGGCGTCACCAGCGGATCGTCGCTCATGCCGCAGAAGAAGAATCCCGATTCGCTCGAGCTGATCCGCGGCAAATCCGGCCGCGTGATCGGCTCCCTGACATCGTTGATGATCACGATGAAGGGCCTGCCCATGACCTACAACCGCGACATGCAGGAAGATAAGGAGCCGCTCTTCGATGCGGCGGACCAGTTGACCGCATGTCTGGAAATGGCGCGCGCCACGGCGGAAACCGTAGTTCTTCGCGAAAAGGTGCCCTTCGCCGCCGCTGATGAAAGCTGGGTCGTCGCCACGGATCTTGCAGAGGCGCTTGCCCGGGCCGGCACGCCTTTTCACCAGGCGCACCAGCTCGTCGGACGTCTGGTGCTCGAAAGCACCCGCAGCGGGAAAAGGCCCGCCGATTGGACTTCGGAATCTCTCGCGTCCTTCGACCCGGCGTTCACATCGGAGATCGCGCGCCTCCTCGATCCACGCCACGGCATGTCCTCGCGCGAGATCACTGGCGGCACAGGGCCGCAGGCTGTGGCAAAGGCTCTGCTCGAAGCCCGCGTCCGTCTGGCCCTTCTGACCGCATGAGCAAGAACTACCGCCAGGGACAGATTCTCAAGCTAATCCGCTCCAAGCCGATTTACACCCAGGAAGAGCTCGCGCAGGAGCTGAAAGGCTTTGGCATCAACGCCACTCAGGTCACCCTCTCGCGCGACCTTCGCGATCTTCGGCTCGTAAAGACTCCGGAAGGTTATCAGGAAATTGCGGCCGGAGAAACCGGCCAGCAGCTCGCATCCCTGATCGCGGATTTCCTTCGCGACGCGCGCATAGCCCAAAACCTGCTGGTTCTGAAAACCGATCCTGGCCACGCCAGCATCATTGCCGTCGCGCTCGATGACGAAAACTGGCCCGAGGTCGTCGGCACCCTGGCCGGAGACGATACCGTGCTCGTCATTGCAACGGATAACACGACCGCCGCCGATCTCCGCGAGCGCCTGCTTCGACTGATGTAGCGTAGTTTAATCTCCCCAACGCAACCGCCGTAACCTCCCTCTCATCTGTAGTGGTAGAAGGATTGCTCCTTCAAGAGGTAGAAATCATGATCCGCCGGACGGTTTCATCGGCAGTTGTCGCGGGAGCTGTCAGCGTTTTGGTTTTTGTGTGTCCCGGAACGCTCATCTTCGCCCAGGACTTTCCCCCTCCCGCCGACCAACAGCAGGCTCCTCCCGCCCAGACGCTTTCCCCGGACCAGCTCGACGATCTGGTCGCGCCAATTGCGCTTTACCCCGATTCGATTCTGAGCCAGGTTCTGGTGGCTTCCACATACCCCCTTGAACTGGTGGAAGCGAACCAGTGGCTGGCGCAAAATGGCGGTTTGCAAGGACAAGCCCGTATGGACGCCGTGCGTGAGCAGAATTGGGACCCCAGTGTCCAGGCGCTTGTCGCCTTTCCCGATGTGGTGAAGCGGCTCACCCAGGACGTTCGCTGGACCACCGATTTGGGCAACGGCTTTCTCGGTCAGGAAGCGGACGTTATGAACGCGGTGCAACGCATGCGCCAGCGCGCACAAGAGGCCGGCAAACTTACTTCCACGGCGCAGCAGACCGTGAATGTGGATTCACAAGGCGGCGAGCCCGTAATTCAAATTCAGCCGGCGGATCCACAAGTTGTCTACGTTCCCACTTACGATCCGGCATACATCTGGGGGCCGCCAGTGTATGGTTATTACCCGCCGCTCTACTATCCTTCTTTCGGCTTAGGATTCGGTGACGGAATTTTCATTGGCTCGTTCTTCGGTGGCTGGGGCGGCGGATGGGCCGGTTGGGGTTGGGGACCGCGTTGGCATGACCACACGGTCATCGTGAACAACAACTTCTTTCATCGGTATCGCTTCAACGATTTTCATGACGGCCGTTTCGCAAATGGCTCCTCGGTGTGGGAACATGATTCCGGCCACCGGCTGGGTGTTCCGTATCCGAACCGCGATTTGAACGACCGCTTCCGAGGCAACTTCCAGGGGCAGCGCGGCAACTTCGCCGGCGGTCAGCAGAGTTTCGGCGGCAACCAACAGGGATTCCGCGGAGCTCCTCGCAGCGAAGCGCCTCAGATGAGAAATCAGGCGCCCCAGTCCCAGGCGCCCGCGCAACGCTTCGGAACGCCCCAGTTCGAACAGCGCAACCCCGGCGGCAACCGGAGCGCTTTCGGGCCGGTCCAGAACGGCGGACGTACGCGTATGGAGAGCGACCACGGCTTCTCCAGCATGGGACAACAGCGTGGCGCCCCCGCTTTCCGTTCAGCCCCGGCGCCTCACTTTTCCGCGCCGAGTGGAGGCGGCGCCCGTGGCGGCGGCGGTGGGCGACGCTAGCATGAAACACTTCGCCATCGCATTGATGCTTTGCCTTCCGGCCGCTTCTTATGGGCAATCGCGCAAGACGTTCGATTCCCCTCAGGAAGCGGCTGAGGCCGCTATCCACGCCGCCGAACAGAACGACGAAGCCTCGTTGGCGGCCATCTTCGGACCCGGTGCGAAGGCTATCCTCTCAACCGGCGATGCGGAACAGGACCGGAAGGAGCGGGAGCAGTTCGCGAAGCTCGCCCTGTCCAGGCATCAGCTGGAGAAGGACCCGATGAGCCTGAATCGGATGATTCTCGTCGTGGGTTCCGAGGACTGGCCCTTTCCCATTCCGATCGTTCGCGCCAACGGCAAATGGGGCTTCGACGCCACACTGGGCACACTTGAGGTCCGCGCCCGCCGGATCGGCGCGAATGAGCTGGATACGATAGAGATCTGCGCGGGATATGTGCAGGCGCAAGAGCAATACGCAACGCGCGTACACGATCAGCACGGCATGCTCGAATACGCGCAGCACCTCTCCGGCGCAACCCATGCGCTGTACGGGCAAGGCGACGAAAAGAGCCTCATACCGAAACGCTTCGCGGAAGCCGAGGGTGGACCAAAACCTACGCCATACCACGGCTACTACTTCCGCGTGTTGACGGCGCAGGGCCTGAACGCTCCCGGCGGCGCGCACAATTACCTGGTGAAAGACTCCATGATCGGCGGTTTTGCGCTCGTCGCCTGGCCGGCTCAGTACGGCGTCACCGGCGTTCACACCTTCATCGTCAATCAGGATGGCGCGGTTTTCGAGAAGAACCTCGGAGCCGGCGTCCATCGCGTCACAACCTTCGATCCCGACAAGACCTGGACTCGCGTAGACTAGCTCTCACTCTGATAAAACAGAGAGGGAGTAAACGTTAAATGTCCCTGTCGATAACCCGCCGCCAATCCCTTTCTTTACTGGGCGCCGCTCCGCTGGTCCCGTTCGCGGCCTCGGCTGCCGATACCGCCCCCGTCAAACAGGACGCCACGCGCACCCGCCGCATGCAATGGTGGCACGACGCTAAATTCGGCATGTTCATTCACTGGGGCCTTTACAGCGTCAACGGCCGGCATGAGTGGGCCATGGAAGACGAAGCCATTCCGGTCCGCGAATACGAGCAGTTCGCGAAACGTTTCACGCCTCAGCCGAACGCCGCGCGCGCATGGGCAAAACTCGCGCGCCAGTCCGGACAGAAGTATATGGTGATGACCACCAAGCACCACGAGGGCTTCTGCCTCTTCAATTCCAAGCTGACCGATTATTGCGCTCCCAAACAAGCCTGCGGCCGCGATCTGGTGCAAGAGTATGTCGACGCCGCGCGCGCGGAAGGCCGCCGCGTCGGCTTATACTACTCGCTCATGGACTGGCACCATCCGGATGGCGCCCGCTGCGCAACCGATGAAGAAGCGCGGCAGAGATTCGTCGCGTACATCCACGGCCAGATTCGCGAGTTGCTGACGAATTACGGGAAGATCGACGTTCTCTGGTACGACGTCCCGTGGCCGCTCGATGCCAAGGGCTGGGAGTCCGAGAAGATGAACCAGATGGTTTTCGAGCTTCAGCCGGACATCATCGTCAACAACCGTAACAAGCTCGAAGGCGATTTCTCTACGCCGGAACAAAAGATCGTCGCGGAGAAGGGCGGGCGCGCATGGGAATCCTGCATGACCCTGAACGATAGCTGGGGTTATCAGCGCGCCGATACATCATGGAAAGATCCGAGAACCGTGGTGCGCAATCTGATTACATGCGCCCGCGACGGCGGCAATTACCTGCTGAACATCGGCCCGAAGCCGGATGGCTCGATTCCCGACGAAACGGTGAAGATCCTGTCCTCGGTCGGCAAGTGGATGGATGGCAACGGCGCTACGATTTACGAATCGGAGCCCTGCAGCGTCAGCCGCTCGAATTACGCGAACTTCACGCGCCGCCGCAACACGCTGTACATGCACGTGCATTTCTGGCCCGGCAGCGACGTCAGCATTGGCGGGCTCCGGACCAAAGCGCTCTCAGCGAAGCTGCTCGCGAGCGGCAAGCCCGTAGCCGTGGATCAGACGGAATTTCGCACTCACCTGACCAGCCTGCCGGCGACAGCGCCCGACGACCCCGTGACCACCATCGCCATCGAATGCGCTGGTGAGCCGATGCAGGACACGGCATGGCTCCGGCAGAACCGCGAGCGCGCTTAGAGGTGGAACTCCTGCCCGATCGCGCTCAACGCGATTCGGTTCGTCGCGCTGCCCGCTGCCGCATGAAACCGCTCGATCGGCTCCGTGTACGGCTCGCGGCTTAACTGAAAGGTCTGATGGTGCACCGGCAGCAAAAACTCGGCGCCGGCGTCGTTGCCCATCCGCCATGCCTGCTCCGGCGTGCAATGAAACCGGATCCACGGGTTATACGCGCCGATCGGCATGATCCCCAGATCGATACCCCGCCGCGATTTCAGGTTTGCGAACGAATCCGTCATCGCCGTGTCGCCCCCGAAGAGGATGCGGTAGCGGCCCGCATCGATCACATAGCCGTTGTAACCGCGATAAGTGTCGGAGCGCATGCGCGCGCCCCAGTGGTTTACCTCGAACGCGCGCACGGCGATCCCATCGGTTTCCACGCTTTCGCCCCATGCCAGCTCATGCACTTCGCGGTAGCGGGCGGCCTTCAGCAAGTCGCCTGTCTTCGATGCCGTGAAAACCGCAGTGTCGCGGTTCTTCAGCGCGCGCAGACTCGGCAGATCGAAGTGGTCCATGTGCGCATGCGAAAGCACGATGGCGTCGATCTTCGGCAGTTCTCTCAGTTTGAGCGCCGGCGGAGCCAGCCGCTTGACTCCCAGCGTCACCGGACCCAGGTTCAATCCCGCGCGCTTGCTGAAAATCGGGTCCGTCAGAATCGTGACCCCATCCGCTTTGATCAGCACCGTGCTGTGACCCAGCCACGTCGCATACAATCCGGTTTCAGGCCACCGCGAAGCAATCGGTAGCATCTATCACTATTGTCTCCGATACCCCGCTGCGTTTTGGTGGCTAATTGAAATTGGAGAAATCATTTGGTTCAACGCCTTCCGTCCCGACCACTGGATGCCGGTGCGGCGCACGCAGGCGGGTTGGCCGGCGAGCAGGAGATTTGCTCCCTCATAAGCCTTGTTCAAGACGCTGGCGGCGCCGACAACGCTGCCGTCACCAACCTCCGTGCCCTTGAGCAGCGTGGATCGGCAGCCAATCCAGACATGATCGCCTATCCGTACCCCGCGCGGCGGATTCACGTGGATGCCTGTCTCGTCGTAAACCGGATGAACATCGTCATCCATCACCAGCACGTCCCACGACAGCAGGCAGTCCCGCCCGAACTTGATGCGGCGCTGACAGAGCAAGCTTGACTCGGCCGTGACCTGGAAGTTGTCGCCGAGCGTCAGACGGCCGTGGCGTCCCACAACGACCTTTGTACCGTGTCCCAGCTCGGCGGTGCCGCGAAAGCGAACCTGACCGTGGTTCTCCCAAACTGCGCGGGAGCGCGTGCCATCGAATAACCCGACATAGCCGAAGCCGATGCGCACGCGGCCGGGCCGATTTGGCCCGTCGAGCACGACACGTCCGCCCAGGCAGGCTAGCCTGACACGGTGCGAGACAAACACGGGCAGCGCAAGGCCGCGCCAACCGAAATAACGCAGATTGAATAACAGGCTCTTGGGCACGGCTCGGATCAAGAGAATGTTGCGGTGAAGCGGGCCGGGCGGGCCGGTATCGAAAAATAGCGTCGTGGCGATTACGCCGGCAGCGGCGGCAATCACCCAAAGCACAGTCACGCCTCGGTAGTGCATGGCCGGGCGGGTTGTTCTCAGAACGCCGCCCAACTGCGCGCACTGTAAACTGATAAGCAGGTATCATGCTCGCCGCCAAACCAGCGATGAAAGCGAAGGGCGTTCGTTTGACGCGCCAGCGCACCATTCTCCTTGAGCTGATCGATCAGACGGGTGAGCACCTCGATGCTGAGAGCCTGTATCAAATGGCGAAGGAAAAGGATCCAAAGCTCAACCGCGTCACGGTTTATCGCACTCTTAAGCTGCTGAAGCATGGCGGCCTGGTGGATGAACTCGATCTGATGCACTACGGCGGCGACCAGCATTACTACGAAACGCGCCGCAAACAGGAGCACGCGCACGTCATCTGCCTGCGGTGCGGGAAGGTTGAGGAGTTCTTCGGCGAGCCGCTGCGCAAGTTGCGGCGGCAGATCGAATCGCATTTCGGCTTTCAGATCATGCTGGCGCGCACGGAGGTTGGCGGCTATTGCGCGCACTGCCAGACATTGCGCGCCACTGAAATGGAAACGACCGCCGCTCTCCCTGTCCAGGTTCCGCGAAGCCGTCCCGTCAAGCGCACTGCGTAATGGCATCAGCCTGATGGAAACGCCCGCCTTGATCGTTGTCGCCCCGAACGGGCATCGTTCCCGCGTGGATCTTCACCCCGTGCCTTTCCGCATCGGCCGCCAGGCGGATAACGATCTGGTGGTGCGCGATAGCCGCACGTCCCGGTGGCACGCGCGCATCGTGCTCGATAACGGCGAATACCACGTTGAGGATTCCGGAAGCCGGCACGGTGTCTTCGTGAACGGGCAGCGCGTCCAGCGGCGGCATTTGCAAGGCGGCGACCGGATCGAGTTCGGCGTTCCCGATTCGTACCAGGTCATCTTCACCCCCGAAGGATCGGAACTCTCTCGCCTTGTCGAGTCGGTCCCGGCGTCGCGGCCCGAGGCGGCCACCGAAGGCATCGGCGCGAATCTGGTACGGCTCAAAGCGGTCCTGGAGATCGCGCGAACGCTCCAAACGTCTTACTCTCTGCACGACGTGCTGAACTCCGTTGTCGATGCGGCGTTGGCGGTCACCGGCGCGGAACGGGGCTTTGTGCTGCTGCAAAACGGCAAGGAACTGGAGGTGCGTTGCGCGCGTGATTGCGCCTGCCATGCGCTGAGCGAGGACGCGTTGCGCGTGCCCCGCGGCATCATCCGGCAAGCGCTCAAGAACCGCCGCGATCTGCTCTCCATGTCGTTCCAGCCGCCCGGCGCGGATGGCGGCGCAAACGACAGCGTGGCCGACCTGGAACTCCGCAGTGTGATCTGCATTCCGCTGATCCGCATCCAGGGTCTGCCTGACGCGAAGGAAGTGCCGGCCGAGAGCCCGACCGCGGGGCTGATCTATATGGATTCCCGATACTCGGCGAGGGAGATGGCGGCGGGAGATCGCGAACTGCTGCAATCGCTGGCCATCGAGGCCTCGGTGATCATCGAAAACGCGCGTCTCCTCGAAGAAGAGCGCGAGAAGAGGAAGACCGATGAAGAGCTGCGCGTGGCGCGCACCATTCAACAATCCTTGCTTCCGCGAAACCTGCCCCGGGATGGATGGTTCCGCGCGGCCGGCAGTAGCGTGGCGTCGCTGCAAGTGGGAGGCGACCATTTCGACATAATCGCCGTGGATGACGGAAGCTGGGCGGCGCTACTGGCGGACGTCTCCGGCAAAGGCGTGAGTGCCGCGCTTGTTGCTGGTCTTCTGCAGGGCGCGTTTTTCAATATGGCCGGCCCATCCGAAATGATGGTGCAGCACCTGTCGAGGGTCAACCGCTTTCTGATGGACCGGTTGGAGGCCGGGAAGTATGCGACGGTCTTTTTCGCGGTCTTCGATATCACTGGCTTAATGCGCTACGTGAACGCCGGCCACTGCGTCCCGTTTCTGGTTTCGTCAGGGAGCCGCGTGACCTATCTCGAAACGACGGGCTCACCTCTCGGCCTCTTGGAAGACGCCGAGTTCGGAGTTGAGGAATCGCACTTGAATCCGGGCGATAAGCTTGTGATCTACAGCGACGGCGTCACCGACGCGCAGGATCCCGCTGGAAATTATTTCGGTCGTCCACGCTTGCGCCAAACCATCGAAGGGAATTCGGAAAAGGACTGTACCGGACTCCACGCCGCCATCCAGGAATCGGTTGCTGCGTTCACCGAGGGTGCGCCTCAGCCCGACGACGTTACTTTGCTGGTTCTGGAGTTCCGCCCAGCTTCGTGAACGTCTCCCGATCTCCGCGCCAGGCGAACAGGGCGGGGAAGTAGAGGTCCTCGAAGGTCGCGGAAGGAAGCGGTCCGGGAATCGGGTTCGTTTTCAGTATAGGCGCGGCTTGCGCCGCCTGGCCCGTTTCCACCAGGGCCCAGGCATAGAGGAACCCGGTCCCCTGGTCGTTTGGATTGTCGGCTTCGTAGATCGTTTTCCACGCGGAAGCGGCGTCGGTGAACTGGTGGGACAGCAGATAGGCATAGGCTGTGGCCAGGCGGCGTACCTGTTCCGCACCCGCTCCGTTGATGCTATGTTCGGCTCGCGCGCGCCATTCCTCCGGCGCGGCCGGAGGCTGCGCGATGAAATGCGCGATCGCCGCGTTGATCAGACTTTGTGTGTTACCCAGTTGCAGCGCCATGGCCGAATGTTTATTGGCGCTCTGCGTCTGGCCGGCACTCAGCTGCCAGATTGCCGCCTGGGTGAAGCAAGCGGCGCGAATCTCCGGATTCTTTGCCGCTTCCGCCGCGGCGACCATCATGGCAATACCTGCTGTTCGATTACCGGTGAGGTACTGCCACTTCGCATCGCGGAAAGGGATAGTCGCGTCGCCCGCTTTCGTGCGGGCATCGTGATAATTCTGAAAAAGTTGCGTCGCGCCCGCTAGGTCGCCGGTCATCAGGCGGGCGCGGGCCGCCTTCCAGGCATCCACGCCCGCGTCGAAATTCGCGTTCTTGGCGTACGATGCCAGATACAGGCGTTCCGCATCGGCGAACTTGCCGAAGTAGAAATGAATATCTCCCTCCGAATCGACCGCGTTCGGGTCATCCGGCTTAAGCTTCTGATAGTCGCGGACAGAGTTCAGGGCGCCCGCATAATCGCCCGCGAACATCCTCGTATACGAGAGCAGATTGCGAATGTCCGCGTCGTCGGGACGAAGCGCGAGCGCCTGCTGGTAATGGCCAATGGCGGGCTGAAAGCGGCGCAGAGACGTCTCGGCCTCGGCAAGAGCTCGTAACTCGCCTGCGCTGTCCGGCGATAGTTTGGTGATTGTGGTCAGTGCATCGATCCGTGCGGGCGTGTTCTGATGCAGCGTGGCCTCGTCCAACTCGAGAAATGCCCGGTCCAAAGGCTGCAGGCTCGCGGCATGAGCTTGCCCGGCCGCCAGCGCGCGTTCGAGTTCGGCGCGATCGCCTGCAGCGGCGGCCGCGCGCGTCCAAGCTAGATACGCGTCGCCGAACGCGGGATCGCGGTTGGTCGCTTGCTCAAAAGCGCTGATCGCGTTTCCGCCATGGTTCTCGAGTCCCAACGCGTAGAGCCTCAACGCGGCCCCGTTCCGCGTAGTGAACGGTTTCAGACTGGGTGAGAATTGGCGTGCCAGCGAGTCCGCTGCGGACAAGATGTCGCCGCCTGCCGTGAACGAGTGAACGGTCTTCCCCGTCGCGACGTTCTCCTCGATCGCTGTGATCGAGAGCTTCCCGTTCGAGGCGGTGAAATATCCGCTGATGGTGTTCGTCGCGCCAAGCAAAAGCGCCGCGGATCTTTCGGATGAAACCCCGGGAGCGCTCACCGTGTGGGGTGAGAACGGCTGCTGCGCGCGCGCGATCGCCGCAAACGAGATTGCGCCCAACTCCTTGGCCAGAATCTCGCTCACCGCTCGGCCTGTCCAATCGAGCGACGTGTCGGGAGAGAGATTCTCGAAACGAAGGATCGCTATTTTCGAGGACGGTACCGGGGCTTGGACGCGATGGCAGGCGCCCGAAAACACCGAAGCCGCAAGCAACAGAGGCAGGCCGAAGCCCGCTCTACAGAACACGCGGTTCCAGGGCGATCAACTGCTGAAACTCTGGGCTCGCGCGCATGGCGGTGAATTCGGAATCTTCCATAAATTTCTTGCGGTCAGTGAACCCTTCTTCGAGCGCCTTGCGAATGTAGAGCAGCGCGCGCTCGTGCTGGCCCGCCTGAGCGTAGGTCTTAGCCATATAGTAATGAAATTTTGCCCGGTCGGCGACGGTCCGCTCCTGCAGCAGCGTGCCGAAGGAGTTGTGGTGCTCGAATACCTCGGGATCGAGCGCCAGGGCGTGCTGATAATTGATCGTCGCGTCCTTATAGTCCTTGCGCGCGAAGTAAGCGGTCCCCAGGTTGCTGTATACCGATGCCGAGTTCGGCGCGATCCTGATTGCGCGCTTGTAGTACCGGATCGCCCTGCGGTAGCTCTTCTGCGCGTAGTAAACCGTCCCCAGATTGTTGATCGCTTCGGAATACTCCGGGTTCAGCTTCACGGCGCGTTCATACTCTTTCTTCGCGGATGGGAAATTCAGCATCTGGTGGAAGGCGATCCCTGCCTTGTTGTGCAGCAGCGCCGAATTTTCCGGACCCTCGCGATACGTATCGACCGCCTCGCGAAACATCTTGCGCGCCATCATAATGTCGCCGCGCTGTTCGGGACCTAGTGCGCTCGGGCCAGGCGGTAGCGCCGCGGGCTTGGACATGCTTGTTTCAAAAAGTTGGGTTGGTGCCGGGCCGGACTGCGCGGAAATCAATTCGAAAGGAGCCAGGACAATCGCGATGCCGGCCAAAGTCGAATACGATCGAATGGAAACCATGGTAGGCCTCCCCTTTGGCCTTATTTAACCACACCCATCAGCCTTCGAAAAAACCCTTTCTTTTTCTCGGGCGGCCTCCCGGCCGCCGGAGTTTCATTCGCTGCCGAGTCGGGAAGCCCGCCCGCCGGGTTCGCTGCCGGGTTCGCCGCTGGGTTCGCTGCGACGCTGGACGCCGGGTTGGATCCTGGGTTCAACCCGGCGTCCGACCTTCCCTGGGGAGAGGGAGGCGGTGGCGGCTGTTTCGTGGGCGGCGTATCCCAACCGGAAACATTGATGTTGCCTCCGCTACCCGATCCGCCGTGCAGCGGGCAGGTGCCCACCGGCTCCGTCCCGGCGACAAACACTTCCGAATATGTTTGCGGGCAAAGAGGCGTCGCCGGCATGCCTGATTCCGGGTCGATTTCGAGCGATACCACCCCTTGCGGCGCGTTGAACGCCTTCGCGTCGCGATACGCGTGCAGTTGGACGGCGCGTTTCATGAACTCTGTCCAGATCGGCAGCGCGGAGTGCGCGCCTTCCAGGTTCAGCTCTCGGTTATCGTCGAAGCCCACCCACACAATGCACAGAAGTCCCGACGTGAAACCGGCGAACCACCCATCGTGTGAGGTGCCGGTCTTACCCGCCGCCGGGACGGTAAAGCCCCGCGAGCGTACGCCCGCTGCCGTACCGCTGCGCATCACTTCCTGCAGCATGCTGACCATCAGATAGTTCACGCGCGGGTCGAGCACCTGTTTGGTGTCGGCCTTATTTTCAAAAATAATCTTGCCGCTCCGGTCCTTGATCTCGGAGAGAAACGTAGGCGTCACGTGTACGCCATTGTTGGCGAAGACAGTATACGATCCCGCCATTTCGAGCGGTGTGGCGTCATAAGAGCCCAGCGCGACGGCGGGCGTGGCGTGCACGTCTCCATTGATACCGGCTTTGTGCGCCAGATTGACCACCGCGCCGTATCCAACCATTTCCGCAACCTTTATGGTGGCGATGTTCATCGATTTCGCAAGCGCCCGGCGCAGTGTCACCACTCCATAGAACTGGTGTTCGAAGTTGCTCGGCTCGTAAGGTTTTCCATCGAACCAAAACGTCGTCGGTTCGTCCACAACCGTAGTTGCCGGGGTAAGAGTCCGCTGGCCCCCGTTGATCGCCGTGTTCATCGCCGCCGCATACACCCATGGCTTGAAAATGGAACCGGGCTGGCGCTTGGACATGACGTGATCGAGTTGACTCGCCCCGTAATTCCGTCCCCCCACCAAGGCCTTAATCTCTCCGGTATGCGGATCGAGCGCAATTAGGGCGACCTGCGGGTCGGGAAAACTCACGCCCTTGAATCGCTTCTGCTTCTTGAGCTGTTCGTCAACGCTTGCCATCCCGATGCGCACCGCTTCGTTGGCTGCACGCTGAAGTTGGATGTCGAGCGAAGTGTAGAGCCGGTAGGCCTGCGCCTGGAAATCGTGATCTTGAAATTCGTTCTGCAGTTCATCGTTGAGCAGATCCACGAAATACGGCGCATCGCTCGATTCGCTGCTGTTGCTCGTGACCTTGATCGGGCTTTCCACCGCGATCGCGTAATCGCGGTCATCGATATACCCGTTCTGGCGCATTAGGGAGAGCACCACATTGCGCCGATCTCGCAACCTGTCCGGATGCCGATAAGGATTGAAATAGCTGGGCCGCTGGATCATGCCCGCCAGGGTGGCCGATTCGGCGACGGTCAAATTCCGAATGTTCTTGCCGAAATATGCCTGCGAGGCCTCGCCAAAACCGCGAAGGTCAAAACTGCCCCTGCGTCCCAGATCGATCTGGTTACAGTAGAACTCGAAGATCTCCTTCTTGGTAAGCTTCTGCTCCAGTTCCAGAGTGATCATGAGCTCTTCCAGCTTGCGCTTATAGCTCTTGTCGGGCGTCAGAAACATGCCGCGGGCGAGTTGCTGGCTCAGCGTCGAGGCACCCTGCGCGTTTCGGCGATCCTTTACGTCTACCCAGGCGGCGCGGATGATGCCCAGCGGGTCGAAGCCGACGTGCTGGAAAAAGCGCTTGTCTTCGATGGAAATGATGGCGTGGACCAGTACGGGCGGGATGTCCTCATACTTAACCAGTCTCCGCTTCTCACGGTTGCGGTCGTACAGATTGGTAATGAGCTGCGGTTCCAGTTGGTACTGCGGCCGGTCCGTGTTGTCCCGCAGCGAAGTGATGCGGGAGATCTTGCCTTTGGCGAACTTGAGAACGCCCGATTCCTGCTCGAAGAAGGATTCGGGTCCGGGAAATATTTCAACAGTGTCGGCAGTCGTGCTGAACCACCCGGTCGGGTTCGAGCGCGATTCTGTGTAGCCGCTCCGCCGTAGCTGGGACACGATATCGCTCGGGGTCCCGGGATCTCCGACGCCAATGGTTTCCGGAGACGCGTAAATTTTGGAGGTGCTGGTAAAAGGACCTCCCTTGAGCTTGGCGTCGATGATGCGCGAGTAGTGAATGTAGAAATAGGTAAATGTCGTGATGAACGCGACCGCGAGAATCGCGAGCGAAGATAGCAGGATGATGCCCGGGCGGCGCGTAAAAAACCGAACGAACTTCGCCCCGCGGGCAACCTTGACGACCCTGACATTGCGATTGGCGGAAACCGGCACTATGTCGATTGTCTCACTTTGGAGATGGAGGATTCGTTGTCGTCGGCTTGGTCGGGTCGGTTGGCTTGGTTGGGTTATCGGGGCTCACGGGCGTCCGCGGAGCGGTTGGCGACGTGGGCGTGTGCGGCTCCACAGGCGTCGCGTTCGGCTCGGCTGGGTTCTGCTGCTGGCGAGTTCCGGTAGGCGTCTTCTTGGACCGGCCTTTGGTCTTGGGCTTAGCGGTTTGGCTCGGCTGGTCGTCCTGCTGCTTTGCGGGAGCGGCGCCGGTTTGACCCCAGGCCGCTACGGAAAAAAGAAGAATAAGGACCGATTTTCGCATAAGCACTCCGCCACGGTAATGAGCAATCCGCATGCCGTGCCAAGCTAAAGATGACCGATATGGATGTTCTGATCATTGGCGCGGGAGTTGCCGGCTTGGCAGCAGCGCGGGAACTGTGCGCCCAGGGGCATAACATTACCATTCTGGAAGCGCGCGACCGGGTCGGCGGCCGGGTTCTGAGCGTGCACGAGAGCAGGTTGCCGGTTCCGGCGGAGCTTGGCGCTGAGTTCGTCCACGGCCGCCCGCCGGAGATCTGGGACCTGATCCGGGAGCGCGCGCTTGCGGCCTGCGATGTCGTGGGCGAGCACAAAGCCGTCCGCGCCGACATTTCCGAGCCGCTCGAGGAGGTGCCGATCGATCCCGTATTTGAGTCGATGCGGCGGTTCACGGAACCGGATCGTACCTTCGAGGCATTTCTTCGCGAATGTCCCTGTGACGAGGAAGCGAAAACGCGGGCCGCCCGCTTCGTCGAAGGCTTCAATGCGGCACGCAAGGAGCGCATTAGCGTGCAATCGCTGGTGCAGGATGATGACGCCGCGGCGAAAATTGACGGCGACCGTGCCTTCCGCATCCTGAACGGTTATGACAGCGTGCCCAAGATGCTGCTCCCTCCCGAGGCCCGCATGGAACTCGGCGCTGCAGTCCGCGAAGTCCGTTGGCGGCGCGGAAGCGTGGAAGCAGTCACGGAACGCGGCGTCTTCCGGGCCGAACGGGCAATTATCACGGTTCCGCTCGGCGTCCTACAGGCGGGCGCTATCCGCTGGACACCCGAGCCCCGCAGTGTACTCACGGCCGCTTGCAGCCTGGCCATGGGCGACGTCTTTCGCATCACCTTCTTGTTCCGCGAACGATTTTGGGAAGACGACGTGGATTTCAGCTTCCTCCATTCCATGAACCCAAACGTGCCCACATGGTGGAGCACGCTTCCCGTACGCGCTCCCATGCTGACCGGGTGGGCGGCGGGACCCTACTTTGACCGATACCTGGACCGCCCGGCCGAAGAGAGCGCCGCCCGCGCCCAGGATGTCCTCGCCCGTTTACTGCGCATGGACGCGGCTGAGGTCCGTCGTCAGACCGTCGCGTGGTATTTCCACGACTGGCACGCGGATCCGTGGTCGCGCGGAGCTTACAGCTATACGCCTGCGGGCGCTTTGCCCGCGCGCGCCGCAATGGCTGCTCCGGTTGAGGACACGCTGTATTTCGCCGGCGAAGCGACGGAGACGGAGGGTCACAGCGGCACCGTTCACGGCGCGATAGCGAGCGGCCGCCGCGCCGCGCGCCAAATGCTTAGGCGATGATACTCAAGCATGCTTAGCGTACATCTGGAAAACGGAGAAGTCTCCGTGCGCGACACCGCGCGCCCGTCCTGCCCGGAAGGCTTCGCCGTCATCCGCCTTCTGACAGGCGGTATCTGCAACACCGATCTGGAGCTGCAACGCGGCTACTACGGTTTTGCCGGGACGCCCGGGCGTGAGTTTGTGGGCGAAGTAGTGGAATCCGCTCATCGCGAGTGGGTGGGCCGGCGCGTGGTGGGCGAGATCAATCTGGCTTGTGGCCATTGCCCGATGTGCCGCCGCGGCCTGGGGCGGCACTGTCCCACCCGGACCGTGCTCGGCATCGTGCGCCACCCCGGCGCGTTTCAGGAATACCTCACGCTTCCGGAACGCAATCTGCACCCCGTTCCGGATGAGATCCCAACGGAAATCGCCGTGTTCACTGAACCGCTCGCCGCCGCCTGCGAGATTCTGGATCAGGTGAGCATCCCGGTCGGCGCGCCGGTCGCGGTACTGGGCGATGGCAAACTCGGATTGCTGGTCGCGCAGGTTCTCCAGGCGCACGGATCTCGTGTCCACCAGTTTGGCCGTCATGCGGAAAAGCTCGCCATTTCAGCCCGCGCGGGGGTGCACACGGAGATTGCATCGGACGCGCTCCCGCGCGCCGAGTTC
>JAOAPQ010000692.1 GCA_025462965.1 Bryobacterales bacterium | reverse complement strand
TTTTCGTCGGACAGTGCCTCTCGGTTAGCGGCACCTGGGCACAGCGCGTCGCCCAGGCGTGGCTGGCGTACAGCCTCACCCACTCGTCTTTCTATCTTGGGCTGGTCACCTTTGCCGCGAGCGCTCCCGCATTCCTGCTCACTCCCCTGGCCGGCGTTCTCGCCGACCGCGTTGACCGGCGCCGAATGCTGTTGTGGACGCAAATCTTCGCCATGCTGCAAGCGGCCGCACTCGCCATTGCCGCCATCAAAGGTTTCATCACTCCGAACTGGCTTCTGTGGCTGGCAACGGTGCAGGGAATCGTGACCGCGTTCGACAACCCGGCACGCCAAGCCTTCTATTCGGAGATGGTTCAGCCGGAAGACCTCTCCAATGCCATTGCGCTGAACGCCTCGCTGGTGAATGTGGCGCGCGTAGTGGGCCCGGCGGGCGCGGGTGCGCTGGTCGCGATCTGGGGCGAGGGGATCTGCTTCGGGGTCAATGCCGCCAGTTTCCTTGCCGTGATCGTGGCCTTGCTCATGATGAAGATCGCACCGGTAAAGCGGCGCGCTAGTTCTGTGGGGAGATGGGAAGCGGTCCAGGAGGGTATTGCTTTTGTGCGCGGCAAGCCTGCCCTTCGCCTCATGCTGCTGAATTTCAGCGTGTTCAATCTTGCCGGAAGCCCGTACCTGACGTTGCTGCCAATCCAGGCCGCGAGGCTGCAAGGAGGGCCAGCCGCGCTCGGATGGCTGGTCTCGGCGTCAGGCATTGGCGCGATCGTTTGTTCCCTGGTCCTGGCCTCGCGCGCGACCACCAGCGGGCTCCCGATGGCTTCGTTTGTCGCTTCGATTGTCGCGGGATTGGCATTGATTGTTTTGGGCTACTCGCAAAACTTCGTCCTTTCGCTGCTGACGGTTATGGTGATCGGCGGCGGCTATGTGCTGACTCTGGCCGCCACTCAGACCGTACTGCAAACCAGCGTGGGCGAGCTGATGCGGGGCCGTGTCATGAGCTTTTATTCCGTCGTGTTCCTCGGCATTCCGCCCGTGGGCAGCCTGATCGCGGGCATGGCGGCCGAGCGGTTTCAGTCGCCGGTTACGCTTGCATCGGGTGGACTCATCTGCGTGCTGGGAGCTCTGTATTGCGCGTTTGACCGGAAAGGCAGGGTTGTATCGTATGCCCAAGTTTCGTAGCTCGTTATTAGGCATTTTTTGTAGCGCCGGGCTTTCCATCCTGCTTGCTCAGGAGGACCAACAGAACAAGGAAAGGCGCGAGGAAAATCTCAAGATTGCGGCGGCCCTGCCGGACGGCCCCGGCAAGACGATCCTGGTTGAACGCTGTGGCGACTGCCACAGTCTTGGCCGAGTGACTTCCGGCAAGAAGTCACTCGTCTCCTGGCGAAACACAATCCAGGTAATGGCCGCGAACGGCGCCGTATTTGAAGACAAAGAGGCGGAGCCGCTTGCTCAATATCTGGCCGCGAACTTCGCGTTGCCGGTCAACATTAACTCCGCGAGCGTGAGCGAACTGAGCGCGATCCCTGGGCTGAACGGGGAGACCGCGGCAGCCATCGTGGCTCACCGCGAAAAAAACGGGCGCTTTGCATCGGTGCAGGATTTGAAGAAAGTGGCGGGATTCAGCGATGCGTTGGTGGCCAAAATCGCAAACCGGGTCACGGTCGGAATCCAGCCGCGCTAAACCGGCGTGGTTCGATTGACAACAACGCGGCCATTGGTCTATAGTTTGCTCATGCAATCGGTTGCATTGCGGTTTGGAGTGGACTAAATATGCGTATCGGTATCGTCGGCACAATGATCGGTCTCCCTTTCCTGGCCGTGCAAGTCGGCTTGGCGGCGGAAGGTACTCCGAAGATTACCTTTACAAAGGACGTAGCGCCTATCCTCTATTCGCGGTGCGTAAATTGCCATCATCCCAACACCACCGCTCCCATGTCGCTGATCGACTACAAGATGGTCCGGCCCTGGGCGGCGGCAATCAAGGAAAAAGTGGTCACCCGCGAGATGCCGCCGTGGAGCGCGGACCCGCACTATGGCAAGTTCCAAAACGACCCGCATCTGACCGACCAACAAATCGCCACTATCGCGGCATGGGTGGCCGCCGGCGCGCCGGAAGGCGATCCCAAGTTTTTGCCTGCCGTGCCGGCCGCGGCGGGGGGCTGGCACATCGGCACTCCGGATGTAATCCTCGAAATGGAGGAAGCTTTCGAGGTCCCCGCGGATAAAGAACTCGATATGCAGTATTTCATTCTGGATCCCAAGTTAACGAAAGACACCTGGGTACAGGCGGCGGAAATTTCGGAAGGCAACACGAAGGTAGTGCATCACGCTACGGTCTTCATATACGACCCCACCGATCTGAAAGCAAGGCCGCGGAACGCACAACTTCCTGGGGTGGTGGAGATGCCGAACTGGCAATTCAAGCCGCCGGCGCCTTACAAACCTACGGAGATCGAGGCGCGTATGAACCTGGCCGAAGTTCGTACGCACGAGCCGTTCGCGAATATCGGCCACGGGGAGCCTTCACGCGGTTGGCCGGAGGGCACGGCGAAGCTGGTGAAGGCGGGCTCGAAGATCGTTCTTCAGGTGCATTACCATCCGACGGGCAAGATCGAGAAAGACCGGAGCAAAGTGGGGCTGATTTTTTGCAAGACGCCGCCCGAGAACCAGATGTTCGAGCTGAGCGTCGTAAACATGAACTTCACGGTTCCGGCGCGCGATCCGAACTACGAGGTGAAAGCGGAAGCGACGTTCCTGGAAGATGTCCACTTCTGGTCCTTCCAACCGCACATGCATTTGCGCGGCAAGGATATGACTTACACCCTGGTGCATCCCAATGGCACCCAGGAGATTCTGCTCCGAGTGCCGAAGTTCGATTACGGCATGCAGTTCTGGTACGAACTGGACAAGCCGCTCGCCGTTAAGAAGGGCAGTAAGATGATCGTAACCGCCCACTTCGATAACTCGGCACACAACAAAGCGAATCCCAATCCGGATGTCGACGTGAAGCGGGGCCTGCAGACCACCGATGAGATGATGAACGGCCATCTGAACATGACCGTCGACTCACGGGCCGCCTCGCGTAACGGCGGCAAGCAGCCGGTGAGCCTCTCCGAGAGAACCGGCGCCCAGTAAGTGTTATTTACCGATTGACAGCCTGTTTCTCACCGGAGAAAAGCTCTCTGGTCCCATGACGGCGATCAAACTTTCAATGGTCTGGAACGGGCCGTGGGCGTCGCGGTATCGAACGACGCGTTCCGCCAGTTTTCGATCCAGTTTGGGAAGGGAACTTAGTTCCTCAACCGTGGCGGTATTGACGTAAACCTTGGGACCGAAGTACGCGGCGAGATAGCGTACGATGACGGCAGTTTCATCCGCATCCAACTTCAACCCGCGCGAATCATGAGCCTTCACGGTCTGAGTCCACTGCGCCTTATCGCGGTTATTTGAGGCAACGCGAGCGAGAGTATGGCAAGCCGAGCAGGTGGACGTTACTGCTTCTTTGTCTTCGGATTCGGGAAACTTGTCCTGCACGTTCACGGCAGGCGCCTGGGCCGCCAGAGACCCGCCTAGAAGAAGTTCGAGAAGTAGTGCACCCGGCCGGAGCATCGGCTACGCTTCTTCCTGCCAGTAGATTTGCTTGAAATGATTGCGCCGCTCTTCTTCTTCTTCCCACGTCAGCGGTCCCGGGTAGCCCGCAATGTCCCAGCCCGTGACCAGATCGCCTGTCTTGATCTGGAAGATTTCGTGCGGCTGATTCGGTATCGGCGCGCCGCTCTCGTCACGGTCCACGTGGTCGTAGGGAAAGTTTCGATAGAAGACCGTGAAGACGCGGTCGCGCGCAAGTTGGAGAGTCTTCCGCAGAGAGGCAATTGTGGCGGCATCGAGCTTCGCGGTCAGACTGGCGGTCTCCCCAAAGATTGCTTCCAGGTATGCTGCCCGGCCAGCCTCATCGAGGTCCACGAACGGTTTTCCTAGCGCGGCCTGTGCGGACGTATTGAAGAGCGTGAGGTCCGCGGGGGATACCCGGTCGAGCCGCCGGAGGATGTTTAGCACCTGGGTCGAAATTCCTCTGGCCTCGAGCCGACGGTAACCGGGATAGCCTAGGCCGTCCGTAGGAATGATGGTATCGCCCAGGGCGGCGACGATCGCTCGCGATTCGGTAGCGACGGTTTGCGCTTGCGCCTCGGCGATTTGTTCCATCGGAACGGTCGCGCCGAGCACGGTCACGGTCTTTTTCAAAAACTGCCGGCGTGTTCCCCGATTTCCAGCCATCGCCCCTTAGCCTCTCTTGAAGTGATTTCGCACGATTCTTTCCGCAGCGAACACGCCCATAGTGGCGGTAGCCAGCCCGGAGTTGCACGACACCGCTCGTGGGTAAGAACTGGCATCGGCGATAAACAATCCGCTGACTTCATGCGATTCGAAGTCCTGGTTGATCACCGAATTTTTTGGACTGGACCCGGCGCGGCACGTCCCGTTCGTGTGCAGGCCGCCCGAGTTCTTGAAGGTTTTCCGGAACCTCGTCGAATATTTGCAGTTCATCTTACGCGCCACTTCAATTCCGACTTCCCAGGCTTCCTTCATCCGGTTATCGATATAATCGCCGCCCGGGTAGTTGTGGCCGCCGGTCTCGAGATCCACCGAGCCTTTAATGCTGGTAGGCGGCTTGGTTACGCTCACGGTCAACCACCCGAGGCGCCTGTTTGCCTTCCTCATGAAATCCATATGGCGTTTGCCGAAGGAGGGCGCGAATTCGCTCATCGCCGCCACGTGCGGGTAGACGATGCGAGTGAGATCTTCCGCAACGCGTACGCGCCCGCTGCCATCGCTAAACTTCGGATCGTCCACGAACCAGTAATAGCCGCCATTGGTGCCGCGGCCTGCCTCTTTGACGTCATCGTCGAACATCACGGGGATGTCGAAGGTGGTGTCCCCGTCCATATTTTGCCCGATGTTGGGGTTATCGACGATGGCCTTGGCGCCCAGCCTGGCGCGGGGCCCGTAACCGGAGCGCGCGAGCAGAACGGGGGTACCCCACGTTCCGCACGAAACCACCACTTTATCCGCTACGGCCTGATGCACTTCCCCGTTCTTCCGGTAAGTTACACCCTTGGCCTCGCCGCCCGCGCCTTTCTTATCGATCATCACCTGAAGCACTTCGGCATCCGGAATGAGCTCGCCGCCATTCTCGAAGAACGCCGGGAGATACCAGACGGAAGTAGCCTTCGCGTCGTACT